>NZ_JAZHFR010000020.1:0-47267 GCF_036541385.1 Comamonas sp. GCA5
GTGCTGGCCGCGCCGGGCCTGGCATCCCGGCCTACGAAGGCTACGGCCTGTCGGAAGGCGCCTCGGTCCAGACCCTGAACCTGCCCGGGCGTGACCGGCCCGGCAGCGCCGGGGCTGCGCTGCCGCACGCGCAGCTGCGCATCGCCGCCGATGGCGAGATCGAGGTGGCGGGCAGCCTGTTCAGCGGCTACCTGGGACAGGCCACGCCCGTGGGCCTCTGGTGGCCCACCGGGGACCTGGGGCGCCTGGACGCCGACGGCTTCCTGCATGTGGACGGGCGCAAAAAGCATGTGCTGATCACCGCCTTCGGGCGCAATGTCGCCCCCGAATGGGTGGAAACCGCGCTGGGCAACGAAGCCGCGATTGCCCAGGCGGTGGTGCTGGGCGACGGCCAGCCCTTCCTGAGCGCCGTGCTCTGGCCGGTGACACCGGCCACCAGCAATGCGCAGCTGCAGGCCGCGATTGATGCTGCCAACCTGACGCTGCCCGACTACGCCCAGATCCACCACTGGTGCCGGGGGCAAGCCCCCTTCACCAGCGAATTCGGCATGGCCACCGCAAACGGCCGACCCCGGCGCGAGGTCGTGCGCCACGTCCATGCCAGCGCGCTGGGCCTGGAAGCCCGCGGCGCCTAAAGGCCCCTCCCCCCATTTGTCCCACCTGAGGAAATCGTCATGAGCTTTTACCAACGCCTGGCCACCGAGACCGCCCCCGACCGTGCCGGCCTGCTGGGCACCCCCATCATCCAGGGCTGCCTGCAGGGCCAGGTCTCCCTGCCCAGCTACCAGGCCTTCTTGCGCGAAGCTTTCCACCATGTGCGCCACACCGTGCCGCTGCTGCAGGCCTGCCAGCAGGCCCTGCCGGCCCGCAACGCCTGGCTGCACGCCCCCCTGGACGAATACATCGAAGAGGAGCAGGGGCACGAGCTGTGGATCCTGGACGACATCCGCGCCAGTGGCGGCGACGCCGAAGCCGTGCGCCACGGACCTCCGGGGCATGCCACGGAAGTGATGGTGGCCTATGCCTATGACACCATCGCCCGTCGCAACCCGTTGGGTTTCTTTGGCATGGTGCATGTGCTGGAAGGCACCAGCGTGGCCATCGCGCTGATGGCCGCCGAGCAGATCCAGCAGCCGCTGGGCCTGCCGGACGCGGCCTTCAGCTACCTGCGCTCGCACGGCACGCTGGACCAGGAGCACACCGCCCATTTCGCGTTGCTGATGGACCAGGTGCAAGCCCGCGAGGACCAGGAGGCCATCGTGCATGCGGCCAAGGCGTTTTACCGCCTGTACGGCGATGTGTTCCGCAGCCTGCCCCTGCCCCAGGCCGCCACAACCAGCGAGGTGCCGGCATGAAAATCAGCGACTGCAAGGTCTTGCTCACTGGCGCCAGTGGGGGCATTGGCTCGGCCTGCGCCCAGCGCCTGGTGCAGGCCGGTGCCAGCGTGATGCTGACCGGCCGCTCGCCGGCGCGTCTGGCAGCGCAGGCCCGAGCCCTGGTGCGCGAAGGCGGCGTGCCGCGCGAGCGGGTCGAGTGGTATGCCACCGACCTGACCCGCGTGACCAGCCTGGCGCCGCTGGCCCAGGTGGCCGCCGAATGGCAGTGCAACGTGCTGGTGCACGGGGCGGGCATGCCGGCCTTTGGCCGCTTCGAGTCCTTCGATGCCAACACCATGGCGCAGGTGATGTACCTGAACCTGTTTTCGCCCATGCTGCTCACCCAGGCCCTGATGCCCCACCTGCGCCAGCAGGCGCAGGCACGCGTGGTGTGCATAGGCTCGGTCCTGGGACGCCTGGGCCTGCCCGGCTACAGCGTCTACAGCGCCAGCAAGTTCGGGCTGCGCGGCTTTGCCGAAGCCCTGCGCCGCGAGGTGGCCGACAGCACGGTGCAGGTCCAGTACCTGGGCCCGCGCAGCACCCGCACCGCATTCAACAGCGAGGCCGCCCAGCGCTACAACCAGGCCACCCGCACGGCCATGGACGATGTCGACACCGTTGCCCAGGCCCTGCTGCGCCTGCTGGAGCGCGGCGAGGCCGAGCGCTTCCTGGGCTTCCCCGAGGCCCTGGCGGTGCGCCTCAACGGTCTGGCGCCGTCACTGCTGGATGGCGCCTTTGCCACCCACCGGCGCAGCCTGGACCCGCTGGAACTGCCGCCCCCCCTGGCACTGAGCCCGGTGGTCGACTTCACCAGCCCGCCCCGGGACGCGCACTCGCTGCGCGCCCAGGAACTTTGACACCTGCCCCTCCCCCCACGCACCTGCAAGGAGTCCGACCATGCCCTTCGCCCCCCAAGCCCTGCCCCCCCTGACACCACACCGCCGCCAGTTGCTGGCCATCGGCCTGCTGACGGCCAGCGCCACCCTCACCGGCCTGCTGCCCCACCACGCCCAGGCGGCACCGGCGGACGACGCCGTCGCCGAGCTGCAGCACGACTGGGAAAGCATCCGCTACCAGGCCCCCGCACCCGAACGCAGCCAACGCTTCGAGGCGTTGGCTGCCAAGGCGCACAAGGTCAGTGCCGCCCACCCCGGACAACCCGAACCCCTGGTCTGGGAAGGCATCATCGTCAGCTCGCTGGCCGGTGAAAAAGGCGGCCTGGGGGCACTCGGACTGGCCAAGCAGGCCAAGGCCCTGTACGAGGCGGCGATTGCCATCAACGGGGATGCGCTGGAAGGCTCGGCCTACAACAGTCTGGGGGTGCTGTATTACAAGGTGCCAGGCTGGCCGGTGGGCTTTGGCGACAAGGCCAAGGCCAAGGAGCTGCTGCAAAAGGCCCTGAGCCTCAACCCCAAGGGCATCGATCCCAACTTCTTCTATGGCGAGTACCTGGTGGAAACCAAGCAGCCCGATCAGGCCATCCCCTACCTGGAGCGCGCGCTGCAGGCGCCAGGGCGCCAGGGGCGGCAGATCGCCGATGCAGGCCGGCGCGAGGAAATCCGCAGCCTGCTCGACAAGATCAAGCCGCGCTGAACCGGGGCTGCCGGCCAGGACTCAGCGGTGGGCGGCATCAAACTGCATCCTGGCGCGCACACCCTGGCCATCGTCGCGGGTGCCCATGCGCAGCTCCAGGCCATGCAGCTGGGCAATGCGCCGCACGATGGAAATGCCCAGGCCGCTGCCGCCATCGGGTTGGCCATCGGGCCGGTAAAAGCGCTCGCCCAGGCGTTCCAGTTGCTCGGGGGGCAGCGGGGGACCGTCGTTGTCCACCTCCAGGTGCTCACGGCCAAAGCGCAACACCACCGCACTGCCTTGCGGGGCATAGCGCACGGCGTTGTCCAGCAGGTTGCGCAGCAGCACGGTCAGCAAATGGGGATTGCCAAGCATGGGCAGCGGATGCCCCCCGGGCGACGGCCACTCGCAGGCCAGCTCAATGTGCCGGCGCGTGGCCAGGGCCAGGCAATCGCCCATGGTCTGCTCGACGATGGCCTGCCAGTCGATTTCGGTCTCCATGTCGGGGATGACCCCGGACTCGGCCCTCGACAGCGCCAGCATCTGCGTGACCAGGCGCTCCATGCGATCCAGGCCAGCACTGAGCTTGTTCTCGGCCAGCCGCCGCTCGGCCGGCGTGCTGGCCTGGCGCACCACATCCCACTGTGCACGCAGCACCGCCAGCGGGGTGCGTAGTTCGTGCGCGGCATCGGCCGTAAAGCGGCGCTCGCGCTGCAGCAGTTGCTGGATGCGCACGAACAGGCCATTCATGGCCCCCAGCAGCGGACGCAGCTCGGTCGGGGCATCGTCCTCCGGCATGGGATGCAGGTCTTGGGCATCGCGGGTGGCCAGTTCATCGGTCAGTCGGTGCATGGGCGCCAGCGCCCGGCGGACCGCCCAGGCCATGACCACCAGCAGCACAGGCAGCACCAGCAGCCAGGGCACGACCTGGGCCAGCGTCAGGCCATAGACCAGCTCATCGCGCTCGTACAGACTCTGGCCCGCAGCGACCTGCCACTGGCCATCGCTGGACGACAGGTAGTACAGCCGCCAGGGCTTGCCCTGCACCTCCAGGTTCGTGAACCCGGTGGTCTGCCCACGAAATGGCAAGGCCATGCCATCGCGATCGGCCAGTGCCAGGTGCCCATGTACATCCCACACCGTCACGGCCAGATCGCGCACATCGGCATCCCCGCTGGCCTGGCCCCCGATGGCCGTCATGGGCAACAGCGGGGTGGTATCAGGTTGCGGGTAGCCCTGCCCCAGCGTGGCCTGCACCTGCTGCGCCAAGCGCACCAGCTGGGTGTCAAACAGCTCATTGACTTCGTGCCGGGCCTCACGGACCGAGAAATAGAGGGCCACACCCCAGACCAGGGGCGCACAGACCAGCAGATACAGCAACAGGCGGCGCTGCAAGCTCATGGCGCCACCCCGCAGGCCCCCAGGGCGTAGCCCACCCCCCGGACGGTGCGCACGATGCCGGGGTCGATCTTGCGCCGCAGGTGGTGGATGTGCACCTCCAGCGAATTGCTCTCGGGCTCTGTGCCACTCCAGTCGTACAGCTTTTCCAGCAGGTGCGAACGCGACAGCACCCGCTGGGGCTGGGCCAGCAAGGCCTCGAGCACGGCCAGCTCACGCCCCGTCAGCGCCACGGGAGCCCCACGCCAGTGCACGGCCTTGGCGGCGGGATCGTAGGCCAGCTCCCCGTGCTGCCAGACGGCCTGGGTGTGCCCTGCGGTGCGGCGCGTCAGGGCCCGCAGCCGCGCGGCCAGCTCGTCCTGCGTGATGGGCTTGACCAGGTAGTCGTCGGCCCCGGCGTCCAGCCCGGCGATGCGCTGCTCCACCGCATCGCGCGCGGTGAGTACCAGGATCGGCAGTTGCAGGCCCGACTGGCGCCAGCGCTGCAGCCACTCCATGCCATCGCGCCCCGGCAACCCCAGGTCCAGCACCACGGCATCGAAGGGGGCGCCGGCCAGCGCGGCATCGGCTGCGGCGCCATGCTGGAACCAGTCGACGGCATGGCCGCGCTGGCGCAGCCCCTGTGCCAGGGCGTCACCAAGCAGGCTGTCATCTTCAACAATCATCAGGCGCATAACGTGGCATCACGAGGGGCAGGAGTCCCATTCTCTTCGAAACCGTGTGCCACGCCACCACCTGTCGGCACCGTTCAGCCCGAACACCCCACCAGGTTCCACCCCGCAGTCGCCACCAGCGTGCACAAGGCGGAGCCATCAAAACGCAGCACGCTGTCCCCGGCCATCGCACGGTAGAACTCGCAATCCAGCGCCAGGATCAGCAGCAGTGCCCCAGCCAGCGCAGCCAGGCGCAGCACCTGCACGATGCGGCGCCGCCCAGGGCGCAAGCGGGTGGATGGCGGGGGGGGATCGGGCATCGAAACGAGAGACATGGGCACTCCTCCAAGGACTGCCCGCATTCTGGAAACCCCAGATTTGTTTTTGCTTAACGCCGTCCTGGGAGCGCGCCCGCTTGCACAGCCCCAGGACGGCCGGCGGGAGGAGGACTGCCCCCCGCGCGGCACGCCCTTTCGCCCACAGCTCAATAGCGCGGTGCGCCCAGCGACAGCATCAGCCGGTTGGCCCAATTGAAGAAGGCTGCCGCATGCACCAGGTCTGCCGCCGCCTGGGCATCCAGGCCCTGGGCGCGCAAGGCCGCCACGTGCGCGACCTCCAGGCGCTGCGGCGTGGCCGTCAGCGCCACGCTGGCGTCCACGATCGCATTCCAGCGCGCGCCCAGATCGGCCTGCACGCCCTCATCCAGCAGGCGCTGCACATCGTCCTTGCGGTGCGAGAAGTGGCTGGCAAAGCGCGCATGCACGGACGCGCAGTAGATGCACCCGTTGTAGCGCGAGGTGGCGGCCGCCGCCAGCTCACGCTCGGCCCTGGGCAGACCCGCCGCGGGGTTGTAGAAGATGTCCTTGTCGGTGCGGGTGCGTGCGCCCAGCGTGTCCGGGTCGCGCGCCAGCAGGCGGAAGTACGGGGATTTGGCACGCGACGCATCCACCAGCCCGTCCAGGTGGCGGGGCGTCAGCGCCCCTTCATCCAGCGGCGCCAGCCAGGGCTGCCACTGCAGCTCGGCCTGGGTGAACACCACGGGCTCCGCACCCGGCACCGGAGTGGCAACCGCTGCAGCAGCACCCTGCTGCGACGCCGTGCGACGCACGGCGGGCCCTGGCTCGACCTGCCAGCCGGCGGCCAGCACGCGCAGACCATCGACCACACGCAGCTGAAAGCTCAGGAACGCCACCAGTTGCGACAGCACGACGATATCGTCGGCCTGCCAGCCGGCGGCTTCCAGGGCCCGCACGCGCTGCGGTTCAGCATCACGGGGGTGGAACACCAGGAAATGCGCGTGCAGCAAGGCGGCATGCAAGCGCTCGCCCAGCACCGCACGCAGTGCCTGCGACAGCTGCAGCGCGGTGCCGTCCTGGTCCTCGGCCGTCAGCGGTCCGGCCGGAAAGTGCCCGTACGGGCCTTGCGTGGCACCTGCAGCCGCTGCATGGCGCACGGCCTCGAACCAGTGGGGCGACAGCTCCTGCAGCAGTTGCAGGTGCCAGTCTGCAGCCTCGGCCTGCTGGTGCAGCAGGGACACGAAGGCGGCCACGGCATGGCGTTCGGCACGGCTCACCTGCCCGGCAACCGGGGCCGTGGGGGTAAACAAGGCCTCGTGGCTTCTCTGCGCCTGGGCCCGTGTTTCAGGGCGTGCACGGCGCAGCTGGTCCAGCCAGTCACCGGGGGCGATGCCTGCCAGAAAATCGATCACATCCACCTGTTCCAGGGGCACCCCGGGCAGGGTGGGCTTCGCTTGCGACAGTTCGGTCATGGGAATACTCCTGGGTTCAGGCGGGTTGCAGCTCGGAAATGGCCGCCGGGGCAGCGACCGGGGCGGTGGTGGTGCCGGGGGCGCTCCAGCCCAGGGCGGGGGCCACGTGCCGGGCCGTCAGCTCCAGCGAACGCAGGATGGCCGCGTGCGGGGGATCGATGGAATGCACCTGGAACACCAGGTCCGTCGTGCGCGCCAGGGCCGTGTCGGCCTGCAGCGAGGCGATGACCTCGTCCGGCGTGCCCAGGTGCACGTCATAGGCCTTGATCAGAGCCTCCAGCGGCGCCGCCGGGTCAACGCGCGGAAAGGGTCCGGCCACCGGCTTGGCATGGCGCACCGCCAAGCGGCGCAAACCGGTTTCGGCCCAGCGCAGCGCGTCATCGCGGCGATCGGCCACGAACAGGGTCCGCGAGCCCAGGATGCGCGGCGCCTGCCCTGCGGGCAAGGCTGCCAGGTAGGCATCGATGATGGGGTTCTGAATGTCCGACAGCGACAGGTCCGGCGTCGCCGCGGGACGTGGCTGGGTGCGCGACAGCATCAGCCCTTCCCCGGCAGCCCCGGCACGCTGGCCGCCCTCCACCGAGAAGGTGGCCTGCCAGACGCGCTGCAGCAGATGGGCGGCTGTCGGATAGACCCGCACACCGCCCTGCAGCGCATCGCCACGCCATGCGGCCCGCAGCACCTCCAGGTTGCGGCCGTAGACGGCGCCACGGTCCTGGCTGGCCACGCCGAAGGCCTCGAACGACTCGGCCGTGCCCCCGGTGCCCAGGCCGATTTCCAGTCGTCCACCGGACAGCAGGTCCAGCACGGCGGTGTCTTCGGCGACACGGATGGCGTTCTCCATGGTCAGCGTCACCACCCCGGTGCCCAGACGGATGCGCTGCGCACGCTGGGCCACGTGTGCCAGGAACACCAGCGGGGATGGCAGGCCGCCTTCGTTTTCATGGAAATGGTGCTGCGCGACCCAGGCCGAGTCAAAGCCCAATGCCTCGGCATGGACGATCTGCTCGGTCACCAGGCGATAGCGCTCGCCCGCGGGCACGTCATCCAGCAAGCGGCTGAAGTAGCCCAAGCGTTTCTTCGTTGGTGGTGTGAGATTGGACAAAATCGATACTCCTTGTGCCGGGAATGGCAGCGATCAGTTCACGGGTGTAATGGCTGCGTGGCTGCAGGAAAACCTGCTCCACCGTGCCCTGCTCCACCACCTTGCCGTGCTGCAGCACGGAGACGGTGTGGGCGATCTGGCGCACCACCGACAGGTCGTGCGTGACAAATACATAGGTCAGTTGCAATTGCTGCTGCAGGGCTTCCAGCAGCCGCAGGATCTGCGCCTGCACGGTCACATCGAGGGCGGACACGGCTTCATCCAGCACCAGCACCTCGGGCTGCAGCACCAGGGCCCGGGCAATCGCCACCCGCTGGCGCTGCCCCCCGGACAGGGCATGCGGCCGGCGCCCCTGCAGCTCTGCAGCCAGGCCGACCCGCGCCAACGTGTCCTGCACCCGCTGGTGGCGCGCAGCGGCCGGCAGCCGGTCGAAGTTGCGCAGCGGCTCTTCGACAATGTCGAACACCGTCTGGCGTGGGTCCAGCGACGCGAAAGGGTTCTGGTAGACCAGTTGCACCTTGCGCCGGAACTGGCGCAGGGCCTCACCGCGCAAGGCTGTGACATCCGTGCCGGCGATCTGGATCTGGCCTGCCGTCGGCCGCAGCAGGCCCACCAGCGCACGGATGGTGGTGGTCTTGCCCGACCCGGACTCCCCCACGATCGCGTGCGTGCTGCCACGCCGCGCCTGGAAGGACACGCCATCAACGGCCAGGAACGGTTCCTCCTGGCCCGGCACCCTGAACTGCTGGCGCAGGCCCTGCACCTGCACCGCCAAGTCCTGCCCCCCATCGTCCACCAGGGGCGCACGGACGGGCTGCGCGGACAAGGCCGGCGCATCGGCCAGCAACTGGCGCGCATAGGCGCTGTGCGGCTGGCGCAGCACCTGCAAGGTCTCGCCAGCCTCCTGGACCTGACCATGGCGCAGCACGACGATGCGGTGCGCACGGTCAGCGGCCACCCCCAGGTCGTGGGTCACCAGCAGCACGGCCGTGCCCGTTTCGCGGCGCAGGGTGTCGATCAGATCCAGGATGCGGCGCTGCACGGTCACGTCCAAAGCGCTGGTCGGCTCGTCGGCAATGATCAGCGCGGGCTTCAGCGCCACCGCCATGGCGATCAGCACGCGCTGCTTCATGCCCCCCGACAGCTCGTGCGGGTACTGGCGGTAGCGCAGCTCGGGCCGCGTCAGGCCCACCTTGCGCAGCAGCTCCACCACCTGTTTTTCCACGGCCACGGCATCGCGCCAGCCGTGCAGCTGCAGCACCTCGGCCACCTGGGCGCCAATGGTGCGCACCGGGTTCAGCGAGGCTGTGGGGTCCTGCGGCACCAGGCTCACCACCCGGCCCCGCAGGCTGCGCCACTGCGCCTCATCCGCCCGGGTCACATCCTGGCCCAGCAGGCGGATGTGCCCCCCGACCACCTGGCCGTTGCCGGGCAGCAGGCCAATCGCCGCCTGGGAGGTGGTGGACTTGCCCGAGCCCGACTCGCCCACCAGGGCCACCACCTCGCCGGGCCGCACCGTCAGCGACACACCGTGCACCACCTGGCGCAACTGGTCGGCCTCCCGGTAGGCGATGCGCAGCTGGTCGATCTCCAACACGGCATCCGGCAGCACCGCTGGGGCCGTTGCCGTGGTGGGCGCCACGAGCGGCAGCCCGGCCGTGCGCAGCCAACGCTGCCGCCAAAATTGCCAGGCACTCATGACTGCCCCCCTGCCAGCGACACACTGATGCGGTTGACCGCCAGCACCACCGCCACCACCACCAGCCCCGGCACCGTGGTCAGCCACCAGGCTGTGGACAGGTAGTTGCGCCCTTCGGCAATCAGCAGCCCCCATTCCGGCGTGGGCGGCGGTGCGCCATAGCCCAGGAAGCCCAGCGTGGCGATGGCCAGGATGGCCGAGCCGAACTGCAATGCTGCCAATGCCACCACCGAGGTCAGCGAATTGGGCAGGACATGCCGCCACAGCACGGCACGGAAGCGCCCGCCACTGCCAAACGCGGCCTCGACATACTCGGTCCTGCGCACCCGAACGACTTCCGAGCGCACCAGCCGCGCAAAGCAGGCCACAGAGGCCACCCCCACGGCAATCGCGGCATTCACGGTGCCGAAGCCCAGCACGATGATGATGGCCAAGGACAGCAGCAGGGACGGCACCGCCAGCAGGACATCGACCAGGCGCATCAGGACATCGTCCGTGCGGCCGCCCACGGCCCCGGCCAGCAAGCCCAGGGTGGTGCCCACCAGCAGGCCCACGCCCACGGCCACCAGGGCCCCCGACAGCGAGTGCACGGAACCATGGACGACACGCGCCCAGACATCGCGCCCCAGCGCATCGGTCCCCAGCCAGTGGCCGGCATGCGGTGCACGCAGTTGCTGGCCCGCCTGGCCGACCAGCGGGTCATGGCTGCTGAACCAGCCGGGCACGATGGCCCACAGCAGCACCAGCGCCACCACGCCCCAGGCCAGCCACAGCCCCAGGGGCGCACGTGCCAGTTGCCGCCGCAGCACCTGCCAACCCCGGCGCTGGGCGCGTGGTGCCGCCTGCGGGGGGGCGCTTAACCCCTGGTGCTGTGGGGCGGCGCCCACCGGTTGTGGCGGCAGCTGCAGCGCCACCCCTTCGTTGTGTGTGAGTGCATTCATCGCGTCAGCCTCCTGCTGCATAGCGAAGCCGTGGATCCAGCCATGGATAGAGCAGATCCACGATCAGATTGATCGTTACAAAGGCCGCGGCCGAGACCATGACCACGGCTTGCAGGACGGCGGTGTCCTGGTTGCCCACGGCCTGCTGGGTCAGGCTGCCCAGGCCGTTGAGGCCAAACACCGCCTCGGTCACCACGGCACCGGCCAGCAACTCGCCAAACAGCACCCCGGCCATGGTCAGCACGGGCAACAGGGCATTGCGGGCGGCATGGCGCAGCAGCACGTGCAGCTGCGACGCCCCCTTGGCCCGCGCCACGGCCACATAGGGCTGGGCCATGGCGGCGTCCAGGTTGCGCATCAGGATCTGCGCCAGCGGTGCCGAGATGGGCACGGCCAGTGTCAGCGTCGGCAGGATCAGTCCCTGCCAGGGGCCGGGGTTGATCACCGGCACCCACCCCAGGCGGAAGGACACCCACTGGATCAGCATGATCCCCAGCCAGAACACGGGGATGGACACGAACAGCGAAGGCAGCGACTGCAGCAGCGCCCGCACCGCCCGAACGCGCACCACACTGGCCGCCAGGGCCAAGCCCAGGGCCAGCAACAGCGCCGCCGCCAAGCCCAGCGTGGCCAGGCGCAAGGTGGGGGGCAGGTTGGTGGCCAGACCTTCACGGACGGGCACCCCGGCCTGCAGCGAATAGCCGAAATTCCCCGTCAGAAACTGGCCCAACGTATGCAGGTACTGGCGCCAGGCAGGTTGGTCCGTGCCGTAGGCGGCCTGGATCTCGGCAATCTGCTCCGGCCCCAGGCCCAGGTCCGGGTTGAGGAACTTGATCAGGACAGCATCGCCGGGCATCAGCTGCAACAACACGAACGAGGTGGTGAAGGCGGCCCACAGCACCAGCAGGGCCTGACCGATGCGCCGCCACAGATAGGAAGTCGTCATGCGAAGCCCTCAGTGCTTGTCCAGCCAAGTGGTATAGAAGCTGGGCCGACCCACCGCCTCGAACGCCACCTCCTTGACCCAGGGGGCACCCGCAAACACCTGAGGCTCCTCGAACAAGGGAATCACATAGGCCTGGTCGACCAGGTAGTGCTGCACCTCGCGCGTCAGCGCCAGCCGGCGGGACACCACCGGCTCCCGGGCGATCGCGTCCAGCAGGCCGTTGAGCTTGTCATCCACAAAGCTGTGGACCTTCTGGCTCACGCCGCCCTTTTGCAGCAGCAGGTTGCGGTTGGTGGGGTAGTAGTTGCTCTTGATCACATCCGGATCGGCGCGACCGACCATGGCCGGGATCAGCGGTGTCTTGAGCGGGTCCAGGCTGTCCAGCGTCTTGCTGCCCAGATCGCCCGCCAGCACGTTGAGCCGGACGCCCACCTGCGCCCATTGCTGGGCCACCAACTGCAGCACTTCCTTGTTCTGCAGATAGTTCAGCGACTCGTAGGTGGTCAGCACCAGGGGCTGGCCGTCCTTTTCGCGGATGCCGATGGTGCCGGGCTTCCAGCCTGCGTCATCCAGCAGGGCCTTCGCCTGCTCGGGATTGAACTTCAGCTTGTCCGACAGGTCCACATAGCCCGCCGCCGTGGACACGATCACGCCAGTGGCCTGCGGATAGTGGGCCGAGAACAGCGTCTGCACGATCTGCCGCGCATCGGTGGCGTGCAGCAGGGCCTTGCGCACGCGCACATCCGCCACCAGGGGGTTGTCGGGGCGGAAGGCCAGGCTGTCGTTCACACCGCGGGTGGAGGAAGCGTAGATGAGGAACTGCTGGTCCTGCACCCGCTTTTCGTCGTAGGCCTGGATCTGGCGAATGAACCCCGCCTGCCCGGCCAGCAGTGCGCCGATGCGCACCCCGTCCTCGGGTGCCACCACGATCTGTATGCCATCCAGCCGTGCGCGCCCCTGGTGGGCCAGCTTGGCAGGGCCCCAGGCATAGTCCTGGCGCGCCACCAGGTGCAACTCCTTGCCCAAGGTCTCGCTGGCCACGACGAAAGGACCGGAGCCAATCACCTTGGTCGCATCCCCCAGCTCATCCAGCGGTAGGGCCAGCGTGGCCACCGACACCAGGCCCGAGCCGATCACCGACGTGGCCTGCAGGAAGCCCGGCGATGGCTGGCTGAAGTAGAACCTGACCGTGTGCGCATCCACCACCTCGCTGCGCTGGTAATTGTTGATGACCTCGGACACCGAATGCTTGAGCGCCTTGTTGCCCAGCCCGAAGGTGTCGAAGTTCTTGGCCACGGCGGCCGCATCCAGCGGTGTGCCGTCCGAGAAGGTCACGCCCTGGCGCAGCCGGAAGCTGTATTCGGTCGCTTCATCGTTGACCGTCCAGGACTCGGCAATCCAGGGCTCAATCTCCAGCGTTGTGGGGTTCTGGTAGGTCAGCTTGTCGGTGATCTGGTTCAGGATGCCGCCGTTGGGGTAGAAACCGCCGGCCGGTGGGTAGAGGCTGGTGTGGGCCTGTTGCTCCAGGTACACCAGGGTGACGCCCTGGATTGGCACGCCGGACTGCGCTGGCGCATCCGCCGTGCCGCTCTGGGGCGAGCAACCGGACAGCCACAGACCTGCGGCTACGGCTGCCAGCAGCAGCCCTGTGCGGCGGGAAATGGTTTGTTGCACCATGGGTGTCACCTTCAACGCTTGCTCAGCCAGGTGGCGTAGAAGCTGGGACGGCCCACGGCCTCAAAGCCCACGTCCTGCACCCAGGTGGCCCCTGCGAAGGCCTGCGGCTCCTCGAAGATCGGAATCACATAGGCCTGCGCGATCAGGTAGCGCTGCACCTCACCAGCCAGTTGCAGACGCCGGGTGGTGTCGGTTTCCGCGGCAATCGCATCCAGCAGGCCATTGAGCTTGTCGTCCACAAAGCTGTGGACCTTCTGGCTCACGCCGCCCTTTTGCAGCAGCGCATTGCGGTTGCTCGGGTAGAAGTAGCTCTTGATCACATCCGCATCGGCACGCCCCACCATGCCGGGTGTCACCGGCGTCTTGGTCGGATCCAGGTTGTCCACGGCACGGCTGCCGGCATCCCCGGCCAGCACATTCAGCTTGACACCCAGCTTGCCCCATTGCTGGGCCACCAGTTGCAGGGTTTCCTTGTTCTGTGGCTGTGGCAGCGCCTCGTAGGCGGTCAGCACCAAGTCCTGCCCGTCCTTCTGGCGCAGGCCCTGGCTGCCCAGGGTCCAGCCGGCTTCGTCGAGCAGGCGTTGGGCTTTCTCGGGATCGAACCGCAGCTCCGACGCCAGATCCACATAGCCAGCCGCCGACTTGGCCACGACCGAGGTGGCCTGTGGATAGTTCGCGGAAAACAGGGTCTGCACCACCTCGGCCGTGTTCGTGCCGTGCAGCAGCGCCTGGCGCACCCGCAGGTCCGCCACCAGCGGATTGTCCGGACGGAAGGCGACGCTGTTGTTCACGCCACGCGTCGAAGGTGCGTAGATCTGAAAGCCCTGTTCCTGCACACGCTTTTCGTCATAGGCCTGCACCTGGCGGATCAGGCCGGCCTGCCCCGACAGCAGGGCGCCGATGCGCACACTGTCTTCGGGGGTCACCACGAAGCGGATGCTGTCCAGGCGTGCACGCCCCTGGTGCGCATGCCGGGCCGGGCCCCAGTTGTAATCAGCCCGTGCTTTGAGTAGCAGTTCCTTGCCCAAGGTCTCGCGCTCCACCACGAAGGGGCCCGAGCCGATGATGCGCGTGGCATCACCCAGCTCTTCGAAGGGCCGCTCCAGCGTGGACAGCGACACCAGGCCGGAGCCGATCACCGACGTGCCCTGCAGGAAGCCGGGCGACGGCTTGCTGAAGTAGAACTTCACGGTCAGCGGATCGACCACCTCGCTGCGTTCGTAGTTGTTGATCACTTCGGACACCGGCAGCTTCAGGGACTTGTTGCCCAGGCCATAGGTGTCGAAGTTCTTGGCCACGGCCGCCGCATCCAGCGGGGTGCCGTCGGAGAACGTCACACCGGCGCGCAGCTTGAACGTGAACGCCGTGGCGTTGTCGTTGATGCTCCAGGACTCGGCAATCCAGGGCTGGATTTCCAGCGTCTTTGGGTCCTGGTAGGTCAGCTTGTCCGTGATCTGGTTGAGCACCCCGCCATTCGGATAGAAGCCACCCGCTGGGGGATACAGATTGGTGTGCGCCTGCTGCTCCAGATAGACCAGTTCCCCGCCCTGCACGGGGACGCCCTGCTGTGCGGCGGTCTCCGTGCCGGTTTGCTGCGAGCAGCCGGCCATCCAGACCCCTGCCACCATGGCTGCCAGCCACCACCCTTGACGTTTGCTTTTGCTGTGTTTCTGCACGAGACCATCCATCCTTCATGCCATTGCGGCGCTGTAATGCAAGAACTGGGAAGGCAAAACCCCTCTCCAGCTGCCATGCATGCTAGGAAGTGCACTCGCTTTTTTGAAGCTATGTTTTCACGCTTAGATATGCACGAAACAGATATGAATTCGGTGGCGTCGGACGCATAAGCAAGCGCATTTTTCGCATTTGTGCGCGGCCCCTGAAAACCCGATGCTGGCGCTTTCCCTCCTTCGAGAAAGCCCCCCATGTCACTGCCTTTGGACCACATCGTGATTGCCGTGCACGATCTGCACAGCGCCATCCATGACTACCGCAACCTGGGATTCACCGTCACCTCGGGCGGCGACCACCCGGGCCGCGCCACCCACAACGCGCTGGTGGTGTTCCAGGACGGCTCCTACTTCGAGCTGATCGCCTGGAAGGCCCCAGAAGCAACCCATCCCTGGTGGCCCAAGCTCAGCCGCTTCGGCCCCGGCATCGTCGACTTTGCGCTGCTGCCCGGCACCACCCCCCAGGTGGTGGCGCAGGCGCTGTCGCGCGGCCTGGCCTACCAGCCCCCGGTGGATGGCGGGCGGCTGCGCCCCGACGGGGTGGAACTGCGCTGGCAGAACGCACGTCCTGCCACGCCCGATCTGCCTTTCCTGTGCGGCGACGTGACGCCCCGCGCCCTGCGCGTGCCCGAAGGCCCGGTGCGCGAACACGCCAATGGCGTGCAGGGCGTGGCCGAGCTGCGTGTGGCCGTGCACGATGTGGCTGCCACGCTGGAACGCTACCGCGCCCTGCTGGGTCTGGCGGAGGTCCCGGTCCCCGCCGAAGGTGCTGCCAGCCTGCAACTGGGCCGCACCGTGCTGAAGCTGGAAACCGCCAGCGCCGGTGCCGAGGCCGCGCAGCGGCTGGCCCTGCAGGGTGAAGGCCCGTTTGCCATCGGCCTGCACACCACCCAGGCCCACCTGCTGGGCCCTGTGGTGCATGGCCACACCCATGGCGCACAGCTGGAGCTGATTGCCTTGCCTGAGATGTTGGCCGGCACCGCCCCTCGCCCTCATGCGCAAAGCGCATTTGCATAGCCGCAAAGCTTCGTTGCCCGGGCCCCGGCGGCCCGGAATACTGCCTTTTACTTCCTCCCACCGACCGGTTTCACCATGAACAAACGCGACTTTCTACGCACCTCTGCCGCCTTCCTGCTGCCGGCCGCCGCAGGCACCTTCTCCGCCCTGGCCACTGCGGCTGCCACCACGCCGGCCCTGATCCGCGTGGGCGTGCGCGGGGGTGTGGACGAGGAGATCTGGGAAGTGGTGACCAAGGTCGCCAAGGAGCGCGGCCTGAACGTCAAGCCCGTGGTGCTCAGCGGCTCGGTCAGCCCCAACGAAGGCGTGCACAACGGCGACCTGGAAGCCAACTCCTTCCAGCACCAGCCTTTCCTGCGCGACCAGAACCAGCAGCGCGGCTACCAGCTGGTGTCGGCGGGTGACACCTACATCTCGCCCATCGCCTTCTATTCCCGCAAATACAAGCGCCTGGCCGACCTGCCTGCCGGCGCGCGCGTGGGCATTCCCAACGACCCCAGCAACCAGACCCGAGCCTTGGTGGTGCTGCGCGACCAGGGGGTGCTGGATCTCAAACCCGGCTTCGACCCCTTCACCGGCACCGCCTCCCTGGCCGATGTGACGGCGCTGCGCCAGAAGGTGGAGCTGGTGGAAGTGGCCTCGGTGGTGCTGGCCCGTTCGCTGGACGATCTGGCCGCCGCCGCCATCGTCAACAGCTTTGCCTACCAGGCGGGACTGATCGCCACCCGCGACGGCATTGCCGTGGAAAAGCGCGAGCGTAACCCCTATACCAACCTCATCGCCGTGCGCGCCAAGGACCAGGACGCCCCTTGGGCCAAGCAGCTCGTGGCCGCCTACCACTCCGAACCGGTGCGCCAGTTCATCCTGCAGAAATACCAGGGCTCGGTGATCCCCGCGTTCTGAGAGAGCCTTCCATGATCCATTTTTCCCGAACTTCGCGCCGCGGCGCCCTGGCCGCCCTGCTGGGCGCCGGCGCCACCACCTGGCTGCAGCTTCCTTCCGCCCAGGCGCCCAGCGCGTGCGCGTGGGCATCCGTGGCGGCATCGGTGAAGAGCTGTGGGCCGAAGTGGCCAAGGCCGCCAAGGCCAAGGGCCTGGATGTGCAACTGGTCGTGCTGGGCGGTGCCGTCAGCCCCAATGAGGCACTGAACAACGGCGACCTGGAGGCCAATGCCTTCCAGCACCTGCCCTTTCTGCAGGACCAAGTGCGCCAGCGCGGCTACCAGATCGTCTCCGCAGGCAACACCCTGATCGCCCCGATCGCCTTCTACTCCCACAAGCACAAGCGCCTGCAGGATCTGCCGGCCAAGGCACGCGTGGGCATCCCCAACGACCCCAGCAACCAGACCCGCGCCCTGGTTATCCTGCGCGACCAGGGGCTGATCCAGCTGCGCGACGGGTTCGACCCCTTCTCCGGCACCGCAGGGCTGGCCGACATCACCGCCAACCCGCGCCAGCTGCAGCTGGTGGAAGCCGCCTCCAACGTGCTGGCCCGCTCGGTGCCCGATCTGGATGCCACCGCCGTCATCAACACCTTTGCCTACCAGGTCGGCCTGATCGCCACCCGCGACGGCATCGCCGTGGAAAAGCGCGAGCACAACCCCTACGTCAACATCATTGCCGTGCGCAGCAAGGACCAGGACGCGCCCTGGGTCAAGGCCCTGGTGGCGTCCTTCCAGACCGAGGCCATCCGCCGCTTCATCGAAACCAAGTACGAAGGCACGCTGATTCCGGCGTTCTGAGCGACTGCATGACCACCCTCCCTCCTCCGGTGCAGCTGGCACCGCACATCGTGTTCGACGGCGTGGGCAAGTCCTACGCCGGCCGCAGCAGCCAGGTCCAGGCGCTGTCGGGCGTGAACTTTGACATCCACCATGGCGAGGTATTCGGCATCATCGGCCGCAGCGGCGCCGGCAAATCGACGCTGCTGCGCACCATCAATGCGCTCGAGACCCCATCCGAAGGCCGGGTCCAGATCCATGGCGTGGACCCGGCGCAGCTGGACGAAAACGCCCTGGTCGCGCTGCGCCGGCGCATCGGCATGATCTTCCAGCACTTCAACCTGCTGTCCGCCAAGACCGTGCGCGAAAACGTGGCCCTGCCGCTGCGTGTGGCCGGCGAACGCCCGGCCATCATCAAGGCCCGGGTGGACGAGCTGCTGGCCCTGGTCGGCCTGTCGGACAAGGGCCATGCCTACCCGGCCCAGCTCTCCGGCGGCCAGAAACAGCGCGTCGGCATTGCCCGCGCCCTGGTGCACGGGCCCGAAGTGCTGCTGTGCGACGAAGCCACCAGCGCGCTGGACCCGGAAACCACGCAGTCCATCCTGTCCCTGCTGCGCGACATCAACCGCCAGCTGCACCTGACGGTGGTGCTGATCACCCACGACATGGCCGTGATCCGCGCCATCTGCGACCGCGTGCTGGTGCTGGACCAGGGCCAGGTGCAGGAAATCGGCGAGGTCTGGCGCGTCTTCGGTGCACCGCAGTCTGCCGCCACCCAGGCGCTGCTGCAACCATTGCAGCAAGGCCTGCCGCCCGACCTGGCCCGCCAGCTGCTGCCCCAGCCCTCCAGCAGCGCCGACCGCGCCGTGCTCAGCCTGCGCTTTGCTGGCGCCCAGCGCCCCCAGGGCCTGCCGCTGCAGGCCCTGGTCGCACTGGGCAGCCAGGCCACCTTGCTGCATGGCGGGCTGGACCGGTTGCGCGGCCATTCTCTGGGTCAGTTGCTGGTGTCCACACCAGCCACCGGCCTGCCTTCCCTCGATGCACTGCGCCACTCCACCGGCGCCGACCACCTGGAGTTGCTGGGCTATGTCCGCGCCGATTGACAGATACCTGCAGGCTTTTGCCGAAACCCTGTTGATGGTGGGTATCTCCTCGCTGATCGCCATCAGCCTGGGGCTGCTACTCGCCATCGTGCTCACCATAACCGGCCCGCGCGGTCTGTACACCCGGCCGCGCTTTTACAAAGGGCTGTCGGTAACGGTGAACATCTTTCGCGCCATTCCCTTCATCATCCTGCTGGTGGCCTTGCTGCCTGTCACCCGCAGCATCGTCGGCACCACCTTGGGCACCTGGGCGGCCGTGGTGCCGCTGTCGGTCAATCTGATCCCCTTCTATGCCCGCATCGCCCAGGTCAGCCTGAACGATGTGGATCCGGGCCTGGTGGAAGCCGCACGCGCCATGGGCTGCAAGCGCTGGCACATCGTGCGCCATGTGCTGCTGCCCGAAGCCCTGCCCGGCATCATCGGCGGCATGACGGTGAGCGTGATCGCCATGGTCAACGCCTCGGCCATGGCCGGTGCCGTGGGCGCTGGTGGCCTGGGCGACCTGGCCATCCGCTACGGCTACGAACGCTATGAAACCCTGGTGATGTTCGAAGTCATCGTGATCCTGGTGGCGCTGGTGTCCATCGTGCAGTTCGCCGGCGAGTTCCTGTCGCGGCGCGTCAACCACCGGCACTGATCCAGCATACCGGCAGGGCCGCATGCCTTGGCCTCCACATCCGTGCGGCTACTCTGCCTGCTATTTCCCGCTGCCGCCAAAGCTTGGGAACTTATGACTTAGCACTCAATCACAGAGAGTGCTAACATGAAGCAATGGATGAAAGGATGACTGCAATGACCTATACCACCGGCACCGTTGCGGCTTCGGCCTTGGCACCTGCAAATCCTTGGGCCTTGGTGCCACCTCTGGGCAATCTGGATGCCTACATCACGGCCGTGAACCGGCTGCCCATGCTCACCCAAGAGGAAGAGCAGGACTACGCCCGCAAGCTCAAAGAACACAACGACCTGGATGCCGCCGGGCGCCTGATCATGTCCCACCTGCGTCTGGTGGTCTCCATCTCGCGCCAGTATCTGGGCTATGGCCTGCCCCAAGGCGACCTGATCCAGGAAGGCAACGTCGGCTTGATGAAAGCCGTCAAGCGCTTTGACCCCGCACAGAATGTGCGCCTGGTCAGCTATGCCATGCACTGGATCAAGGCAGAGATCCACGAATACATTCTGAAGAACTGGCGCATGGTCAAGGTGGCCACCACCAAGGCACAGCGCAAGCTGTTCTTCAACCTGCGCTCCATGAAGCAAGGCATGCAGGCCGATGCCGCCCTGGACGACGAACTGACCCTGCGCGATACGCTGACCGAGCAGCAGATCGACGCCATGGCCGCCAAACTGAACGTCAAGCGTGAAGAGGTCATGGAGATGGAAACACGCCTGGCCGGTGGTGACGTCTTGCTGGACCCTTCGCCCAGCGATGATGGCGAGCATGCCTTCGGCCCGATTGCCTACCTGTCCGACGCTGCGCACGAACCCACGCAGATGATCGAGTCGCGCCAGCGCGATGTGCTGGCCACCGACGGCATCGCCCAGGCGCTGGACAGCCTGGATGCCCGCAGCCGCCGTATCGTGGAAGAACGCTGGCTGAAGGTCAACGACGATGGCTCCGGGGGTATGACCCTGCACGAACTGGCCGCCGAGTACGGCGTGAGCGCCGAGCGCATTCGCCAGATCGAGGTAGCGGCCATGAAAAAGATGAAAAAAGCGCTGACTGAGTTTGCCTGAATGTGCTGCTGCACCATCTGGCCTACACCGGCCAGATGACAGCCCCACCAAGCCCGGATAATTTCCGGGTTTTGTTTTTTCCACCCAAGCCCATAGATTTCTCGCAGCTTCTCCGCATCCATCGCCACCATGAACTTTCTCCGCCCCTTCACCCGACGTTCTGTCCTGGCTGCAGGCACCGCATTGGTAGCAGCCGCCAGCACCCATCTGGCCTTTGCTGCCGACTGGCCATCCAAGCCCGTGCGCATCGTGGTGGGCTTCCCGGGGGGCTCCTCGCCGGACCTGACCGCCCGCACCTTTGCCGATCCTCTGTCCAAGCTGCTGGGGCAACCCGTCATCGTGGAAAACAAGGTGGGCGCAGGTGGCAACATTGGTGCCGCCGAAGTGGCCCGCGCCAAGGACGACCACACCATCGGCCTGATGATCAACGGCAACATGACGATTGCCAAAATCCTCAACCCTGCGGCCCCCTACGACCCGCTCAAGGATCTGGCTCCACTCTCGCTCATCGGGGTGTCCCCGCTGGTGCTGACCGCGCCAGTCGAGCAAGCTGGTGTGCCCAAGAACGTCGATGCCAAGGCCTTCTTTGCGGCTGCACGCGCCGCCGGTGACAAGTGGAGCTATGGCACTCCGGGGATTGGCACCATCGGCCATCTGGGCACCGAACTGCTCAAGGCCCGCAGCGGCATCGCCCCGATCCATATCCCCTACAGCGGCTACCCCCAGGTTGCCACCGCCATGCTGGGCGGTCAGCTGCAGATGGCCCTGCTGCCACCAGCGCTGGCACTGTCCCAGGCGCAAGCCGGCAAATTGCGGCTGATTGGTGTGACGTCCAGCGGGCGCAGCGCGCTGGCTCCCGGGGTACCCAGCCTGGTGGAAGCAGGCATCAAAGACTTTGACCTGCAGATCTGGAATGCGTTTGCGGCCCCCGCAGCATGCCTGAGGCCCTGCGCACCAAGCTGGCTGGCATGCTGGTAGAAATTGCTCGCACCCCGGAAGTGCGCGAAAAGCTGTTTCAGCAGGGCTGGCAGATGGTGGCCACCTCGCCCGAAGGTTTGGCCAACCGTGTGCAGAAAGACACCCAGGAACTCAGCCGCCTGATCAAGGAACAGAAGATCAGCAACCAGTAAATCGCACACCCCCTGGATCGCCAAGCCGTCCCTCTGTGGCGGCTTTTTTTGGCCAGTCCACTCGGTGCGTGCGGTGCTCACTCACAGGTGCTGCACACGCCAGGCATCAAACTGTGACGCGCTCATGGCCTTGGACGACAGCCAGCCCTGGTAGCACCGGCACCCCAGCTTTTCCAGTTGCGCCCGCTGGGCCTCGGTCTCCACCCCCTCGGCCACCATGTCCAGCTCCAGGGCATGGCACAGCTGCACCATGGCGCCCAGCAACTTGTCCCGCAGGCGACCGGCACGCATGAAATCCTTGCCCAGCTTCAAGCGACGGACCGGCAAGAACTGCAAATAGGCCAGCGATGAATGCCCGTTGCCAAAATCATCCAGCGCCAGCCCCACCCCCAGCTCCGCCAGCTCTCCCAGCACACGGCAGGCATGCTCCGGGTCCTGCATGGCCTGGGACTCGGTCACTTCCAGCTCCAGCCAGTGGGCTGGTACCTGGTGCCGCACCAGGGCCGCACGCACCTGGTCCACCAGGTTGTGCTGGCGCAGTTGCTGGGGCGAAAGGTTGATCGCCACCCGCACGGGACGCTCGTGGTCCATCCATGCGCGGATCTGCCGGCATGCGGCATCCAGCACGTAGCTGCCAAGCCCCAAGATCAATCCCGAAGACTCGGCGACCGGAATGAAGCGATCCGGCGGGATCTCCCCCAGCACAGGATCGGTCCAGCGCAGCAGGGCTTCCACACCACAGACCTTGCCTGTGGCCGTTTCGATCTGGGGTTGGTAATGCAACTGAATGCCGCCATAGCCCAGGGCCAGCCGCAGGCGCTCCGACAACAGCACTTTCTCGGCCATGGCGTGTCCCATGCTTTCCTCATAGAACACAAAATTGCCGCGACCGCGTTCCTTGGCGCGGTACATCGCCATATCCGCACAGCGCATCAAGCTGGGAGGATCGCGTGCGTCCAGCGGAGAGAGGCCCACCCCGATGCTGGTGCCAAACTCGAGTTGCACCTGCCCCCACGCACAAGGCGCCTGCATGGCATGCAGGATCTGTTCGGCCCACTGGGCCGCAACGTCGGCATCGGCATGGGGCAACAGCACGGCAAACTCGTCGCCCCCCAGGCGTGCCAGCCAGCCCTGGCTGCGCAGCACCGCTTTCAGGCGCTTGGCCACTTCCTGCAGCACATGGTCGCCTGCCGGGTGGCCATAACCATCATTGATGGCCTTGAAATTGTCCAGGTCCAGCAAAAGCAGGGCCGATGGCTCGCCCGTGACCTGGGCCTGCTGCATGCACTCCTGCAAGTGCTGCTGGAATACCCAACGGTTGCCCAGGCCTGTGAGCGTGTCGTGCGTGGCCTGGTACTGCATGCGCTCTTCCATGCGCCGCATGTCGGTGACATCCCGCACAAAAGCCGCCACCAAGGGCTGCCCCTTGCGCAAGAAGCTGCCCAGGGCGATGTCCACAGGAATGTGCACCCGGTCTTTGCGCTGCAGCCACAGGATGCGCCCCTGCCCCATGTTGTGCCTGCGCGGCTGCTGGAAGAACTGTTGCAGATCCCCCCGGTGCTGCGCATGCAAGGCTTCGGGCAGAAGAATTTCTACCGACTGTCCGCGCAACTCCTCGGCCGAAAAGCCCGAGATCAAGCCCATCGCGGAATTGCTCACCAGAATGCGCCCCTGCGGATCAATCAACAGGATGCCGTCGGGCGCGGCATTCCACGCCTCCAGCATCCAGTCGTTCAGCATCGCCTCCTCCACCGCCGGGGCGGTGCCGCCCGAACGGGCCGCTGGGTGAGATGCTGGGGCGAATCCGGTATTGCTCATGTGCCAGCCCGATGGCTGCCCACCGCCGTGCAGCAGCCAGCCTGACTTGCATGCGCTATCACACGGGCAAACGCGTTGCAACGGCGGCATGCACCCGGTAGCCCACGGCGGGCGCAAGGCTTAGGCGGCTGCAGTTTCATCCAGCAAAGCCTTGGCGTCCTTGGCCAACGCCTGCGCGCCCTGCCCATAGCGGTGGTAGACGCGCAAACGCCCCTGGGGATCGTAGAGGTACAGGCCCGCCGAATGGTCCAGCGTATAGCTGCCTGGCTGGCGACCCTCGACCTTCTTGAAGAAAACCTTGAAGTCCTTGGCCACGGCCGCGATGTCGTCCTTGGAGCCGGTCAGTGCCACCATCCGGGGATCGAAGGCCTCAGCATAGGCGCGCAGCACTTCGGGGGTGTCGCGGTCCGGGTCCAGCGACACAAACACCCCTTGCAGGCGTTCGCCCTGCGCCCCCAGCAAGGCCTTGGCCTCCACCAGCTCCTGCAGGGTCGTCGGGCAGACATCCGGGCACTGGGTATAGCCAAAAAACACCACCACCACCTGGCCGGCGAAATCCTTCACGGAACGGCGCTGGCCCTTAGCATCTGGCAACGGAAAGTCCTTGCCGTACTCGGCGCCGGTGATGTCCACGCCCTCAAACTTGATCGGCGCAGGCTTGCACCCGGCAAGCAGGGTGACAGCCCCGGTGGCAAAAGCCCCTGCGATCAGGGTCTGCAAGGCATTTCTTCTGTGCATGGCAATCTTCGACAAATTCAGGCGGTCCATGCCGCAACCATAACCGACTGGCGAAGGCCCCCCGCAAGCCCGGGTTTGCGCCATGTCAGCGTCCCGGCTGGTCCCACGAGGACGAGGCCCGCAGCAAGCGCTCCAGATCGCGCCGGGCCTTGGCGGCGTCGGCGGCCTGCAGGCCCGCTGGAAAGCGCAGCATCCAGTGGCCTTGCGGGTCAATCATATACAGGTGTTCCGACAGCGCGTGCCCGGCGGCAGGCTGCAGCCAAGCGCCCAAGGCGGCAGCATCGACCTGCAGCACCTGGGCCGATTGCAAGGCCGCCTGCAAACGCGCGGGCGGCCGTTGGCCATCCTGGATCAGCCACACCCAGTCGACACGCTCCTTGTCGCGGCCCAGGCTCTCACGCAGTTGGCGCTGCAGGTACAAATGCTGCTCGCACGCGGCATCACAGGCACCGGGCGCGGTACTGAGCAGCAGCCACTGCCCCTGCAACTGGGCCAGCGGCACTTCCTGCCCCTGCAGGGTGCGGGCCATCAGGCCGACAGGCAGGGCGCGCTGCGGTTCGATCAATTCACCAAAATTGCGCCGCCCTTCAGGGCGGATCACGTAGTACGTGAAATAGGACGCCACCACCGGGGCGGCGCAGACCAGCAGCACGGCCAGCATCTTCCAGCGCCCCGTGCGCTGGCGTTGGGCGTCATGGGCCTGCGCGCGCAAGGCCTGGATGCTGGGTGGGTTGTGGACGGTCAGCCCCAGGGGCTGCAAATCAGTCTGGTTGTGCGACATGGGAAGCCTGGACGTTACGCAATGGCCGCAGCCATTGAAACCACAGAACCATCACCGCCAGGACGGCAGAGATGGCGAACCATTGGAAGGCATAACCGTGGTGGGTGGCAACACCACTGCCAGGCTGCGGCCAGGCGCGCAACAGGCCTTCGCTGGCGGCACCGCTCTGGACCACGGTCACGGGCCACAGGGGCAGGCCACTGGCCTGGGCGAAGGCCCCCAGGTCCAGGTTCTGCCGTATCTGCGGGTGCTGGGCATCGCTGGACTGGGCATCGCCCAGCTCGTAAAGGCGGGCGGGTGGGCCGGCCAGCCAGCCCTGCACCGTCACCGGGCCTGCTGGGGTCTGCACCGCCTGCAAGGCCTGCCGGTCCTGGAAATTGCGCGCAATCCAGCCACGCTGCACCAGCACGGCCTGGCCGCTGCCCAGTTGCAGGGGGGTGAACACATAAAATCCCGGGCGTCCCTGCATCTGCCGGTTGTCCAGATAGATGCTGTGCGCCGGCAGCCACTGGCCTTGCAGCACCACCGGCCGGTACAGCAGCGCCTGCACATCGCCAGCCTGGGCCTGCAGTGCCTGCTGCACGCCGGTGGCATCCAGGGGTTGCGCCGCGGCCTGGGCCTGCATCGCCAGGTGCCGCTGCTGCTTTTGCGCCGCCCGGTCCAGCTGCCAGAACCCCAGCGCGATGGCCACGCCCACCCCCAGCATGCCGCCCAGGGTGGCCAGCCAGCGCCACAGGTTGCCCCGCTTGCGCATCATGGGCAGCTCCCCATAATGGGCCGCATGACATACGCAGTGGCTTTGTTCTTTCTGGCGATCCTGGCCTGCCTGGCGGCGGCAGGGTTCTTCCTGCTGCGCAAAGGCGACGATGGCGCCAACGATGCCCAGCGCAGCCAACGCATGGCCCGCGCACTGGCCTGGCGCGTGGGGCTGTCCGTGGTGCTGTTCCTGTGCCTGCTGCTGGCATGGAAGCTGGGGTACATCCAACCCACGGGCTTGCTGCGCGCTGCATGACATAAAAAAGAGAGCTGCTTGCGCTGAATTTCTGAGGCATTCAATATGCTTGGATATTGAATCCTTGGATGGGCGTGCGCTAGCTGCTCTCTTTTTTTCAAAACTCCCTCCCGTGCCAGGGCGCCGGCCCTGGCGGCGTTCACATCCAGTAGACCAACACGTACAGGCCCAGCCAGACCACGTCCACAAAGTGCCAGTACCAGGCAGCGCCTTCGAAGCCAAAATGCCGCTCGGCCGTGAAATGACCGCTTTGCAGACGCAGGGTGATGAACAGCAGCATCAGCATGCCGACAAACACGTGCAAGCCGTGGAAGCCCGTCAGCAGGTAGAAGGTGGAGCCGAAGATGCCGGAGTTGAGCTTGAGGTTCAGGTCCGTGTACAGGTGGAAGTATTCATAGCCCTGCACGCACAGGAAGGTGATGCCCAGCAGCACCGTGAGCCACATGAAACCGATCGTCTTGGCGCGCTGCCCCAGGCGCAGGGCGTGGTGGGCGATGGTCAGCGTCACGCCGGAGGTCAGCAGCAGCGCGGTGTTGATGGTGGGCAGCCAGAACGGCCCCACGGTCTGGAAAGGCTCCACCGTACCGGCCGGCGAGGCCGTGGCCCCCGGCATGACGCTGGGCCAGACCGCCGAGAAGTTGGGCCACAGCAAGGCGTTGTCCAGGCTGCCCAGCGCAGGCACCGAGTGCGCCCGCCCCCACCACAGCGCGGTGAAGAAGGCGCCGAAGAACATGACTTCCGAGAAGATGAACCAGCTCATGCTCCAGCGGTAGGACAGGTCGATCTTGCGCCCGAACAGGCCGCGTTCGCTTTCCTGCGCGGCCTCGCGGAACCAGCGGAACAGCACCACCAGCCACCAGACCATGCCAAACAGCAGGCTCCACATGCCCCACTGGTGGTCGTTGATCCACATGCCGGCGCCCAGCACCACGAAAAACAGGCCAGCGGCCGCCCAGATGGGGTGGCCGGATTCGGCAGGCACAAAGTAGTACGGTGTGCTTGCAGTGTGCGGTGTCGCCATGTCAGCTCCTGTCATCACGCGTCAAAACGATTGCTCTTGCGGCCCTGCGCTGTGCGCTAGACCACCCAATTCACCACCCAGATCAACAACAGCACGAACGCAAAGATCGCCACCAGGCCCACGGCCACGATCTGCAGCGGCCGGACCTGCGCAGCGTCCTGCTGCCACTCGCTGCCTTTGCGCACCCCCAGCAGCGACCAGGCCACGGCCTTGATCGTGCGCCAGAACGAGGGCGAGGGATTGGGTGAGGTGCTCAAGACGCCCCCCCTGCTCCCGCGGCGGAGGCATTGGCCGCCACCGGCGCTGCGGGAATGCGCCCGCCCACCTCGAAAAAGGTGTACGACAAGGTGATGGTGGTCACATCCTTGGGAATGCGCGGATCGATCACGAAGGCCACGGGCCATTCCTTCTTCTCGCCCGGCGCCAGTTCGTACTGGTTGAAGCAGAAACACTCCATCTTCACGAAATGGGGTGCAGCCTGGCGCGGCGCATAGCTGGGCACGGCCTGCGCGGCCATGGCCCGGTCCTGCACGTTCTGGAACTCATACATCACCGTGGCCAGTTCGCCTGGATGCACCTGCAGGGAATGACGTTCGGGCTTGAAGTCCCAGGGGCCGCGCGCATTCGCGTCGAATTCCACCGTGATGGTGCGGCTGGTATCGACCTGGGTGTTGGCCGGCAACCGGCCCACAGCGCCGTTGCCGGGCACCTGGCGTTCGGAGATGCTGAGGATGTTGATGCCCAGCGCCTCGCACACATGGCGGTAGATGGGGATCAGCGCGTAGCCAAACGCAAACATGCCCACGGTGATCACCAACAGCTTGGTGACCATCTGCAGATTGGCGCGGCGCTTGTTCATCTCGGCACTCCGCAGCGGTCAGCCGCCGAGCAGGGCCATCTTGGCCACAAAGCCGACAAAGAAGGCCACGGCGATCGAGCCCAGAATCCAGCCCATGCGGGCATTGCGCTGGCGCTGCAGCATCCAGGCCTCGGTACGGTCGTCCATGGCATTGCGGTGCGTTGTCTTGGTCATGGTGTCATCCAATCACACGGGTGGCCGTGCTGTCCAGTTTGGGAGGTGTTTCAAACGTGTGGAAGGGCGCGGGCGAAGGCACTTCCCACTCCAGGCCCTCGGCGGCTTCCCAGGGTTTTTGCGGCGCCTTCTCCCCCTTGCCACGCATGGCAGGCAGGACCACGGCCACGAAGAAGTAGACCTGCATCAGACCAAAGCCGAAGGCCCCCACCGAAGCCACCGCGTTGAAATCGGCAAACTGCATGGGATAGTCGGCGTAGCGGCGTGGCATGCCGGCCAGCCCCAGGAAGTGCATGGGGAAGAAGGTGATGTTGAAGAAGATCAGCGAACCCCAGAAATGGATCTTGCCGCGCGTTTCGGAATACATCACCCCGGTCCACTTGGGCGACCAGTAGTAATAGGCCGCAAACATGGAAAACAACGAACCCGCCACCAGCACGTAGTGGAAGTGCGCCACCACGTAGTAGGTGTCCTGCAGCTGGATGTCGATGGGCGCCATCGACAGGATCAGGCCGGTGAAGCCGCCCATGGTGAACACGAAGATGAAGCCCACGGAGAACAGCATGGGCGTCTCGAAGGTCATGGAGCCACGCCACATGGTGGCCACCCAGTTGAAGATCTTCACAGCCGTGGGCACGGAGATCAGCATGGTGGAATACATGAAGAACAGCTGCCCCGTGACCGGCATGCCCGTGGTGAACATGTGGTGCGCCCAGACGATGAAGCTCAGGATGGCGATCGAGCTGGTCGCGTAGACCATGGAGGCATAGCCGAACAGCTTCTTGCGGCTGAAGGCCGGTACGATCTGGCTGATGATGCCGAAGGCCGGCAGGATCATGATGTAGACCTCGGGGTGGCCGAAGAACCAGAAGATGTGCTGGTACATCACCGGATCACCGCCGCCCGCGGGGTTGAAGAAGCTGGTGCCGAAATGGCGGTCGGTCAGCGTCATGGTGATGGCGCCGGCCAGCACCGGCATCACGGCGATCAGCAGGTAGGCGGTGATCAGCCAGGTCCAGGCAAACATAGGCATTTTCATCAGCGTCATGCCGGGCGCGCGCATGTTGAGGATGGTGACGATGATGTTGATCGAGCCCATGATGGAACTGGCACCCAGGATGTGCATCGCGAAGATGCTGGTGTCCATGGACGGGCCCATCTGCAGCGTCAGCGGCGCATACAGCGTCCAACCCGCAGCAGGCGCGCCACCGGGCATGAAGAACGAGCCCACCAGCAACATCCCTGCCGGCACCATCAGCCAGAAACTGAAGTTGTTCATGCGTGCGAACGCCATGTCGCTGGCGCCGATCTGCAGCGGCAGCATCCAGTTCGCAAAGCCCACGAAGGCCGGCATGATGGCCCCGAACACCATGATCAGGCCATGCATGGTGGTCAGTTGGTTGAACAGCTCGGGGTTGACCAGCTGCAGCCCGGGCTGGAACAGCTCGGCCCGGATCAGCAGGGCCAGCACGCCCCCCACCATCAGCATGGTGAAGCTGAACAGCAGGTACAGCGTGCCGATGTCCTTGTGGTTGGTGGCGTACAGCCAGCGGCGCCAGCCGGTGGGCGTGGCATGGTGGTGGTCACCGTGCGCATCGTGTGCCGCATCGTGAGAAGGTGGGTAAATGGCGCTCATCTACAGATCTCCCAATCGCTGTCTTGTGCTTGCACTCATTGCGCGGCCAGAATGTCGACGCGGCGGGCCTGGTCGCTCGCACCTGCACTGTCGGTGATGGTTTCGGGCTTGCGCAGCTCCAGGCGTTCCGGCGCAATCCCGGCCTCGGTCAACGCCTTGGCCACCGCCTGGGCGCGTTGCTTGGCCAGCTCCGCATTCACTTGCGCGCTGCCCGTGGCATCCACAAAGCCGGAGAGCACGATCTTCACATTCGGTTGCGCCGCCAACTGCTGGGCCGCCTGCCGGACAGTGGCCAGTGCCTGGTCGTCCAGGCTGCCCTGGCCCGTGGCAAAGAACACCTGGTAGGACTGGGCAGCCACGGAGGCCACAGGCTCGGCCGCAGCACCAGGGGCGGGGGCAGCGGGTGCCGCAGGGGCAGCAGTCCCGCCCTCAGGGAACTTGCCGGCACGTGCGGCGGTGAACTGGGCAGGCTGCACCGCCTCTCCGGTGTGGTTGCTCCAGTTGTTCTTGACGTAGGTGAGCACGGCAGCCAGCTCCACATCGCTCAGCTGCTTCCAGGAAGGCATGGTGCCATTCACCCGCCCTTCCAGCAGCACGTGCATCGGTTCCGCCAGCGAACCCTTGACCAGGGCACTGCCATCCAGCGGCTTGATGGGCCCCGCCCCCTTGCCGTTCGCCTGGTGGCAGGCGGCACAGTTGGCCGCATACACCTTGGCACCCCGCGCCACCAGCTCGTCCAGCTTCCACTCCTTGGTCGGGTCGTCGCGCTTGGCCGACGCCAGTTTCTGCTGCTGCTCCACCCAGGCCGCATACGCCGTGGCTTCCAGCACCTTCACGTGAATGGGCATGTAGGCATGCTCCTTGCCACACAGCTCCGCACACTGGCCGTAATAGTCCCCGGGCTTTTCCGCCTTGAACCAGGTGTCGCGCACAAAGCCGGGAATCGCATCCTGCTTGATGCCGAAGGCCGGCACCATGAAACTGTGGATCACGTCGTTGGCGGTGGTGATGATGCGCACCTTCTTGCCAACCGGCACGACCAGTGGGTTGTCAACCCGCAGCAGGTAATCGTTGGGGGCGTTCGAGAGATTGCCGCTGTCGGACATGGCGCGGTGGCTGCTGTCCAGGGTGGACAGAAAGCTCAGCCCCTCGCCGGGGCCCTTGAGGTAGTCATAGCCCCACTTCCACTGGTAGCCCGTCACCTTGATGGTCAGCTCGGCATTCGTCGTGTCCTTTTGCGCCACCAGCACCTTGGTGGCCGGCAGCGCCATCAGGATCACGATGATGAAGGGGATCACCGTCCACACCACTTCGACCGTGGCCGATTCGTGGAAGTTGGCCGCCTTGGCCCCCTGCGACTTGCGGTGCTTCCAGATGGAATAGAACATCACCGCAAACACGCCGACGAAGATCAGCACGCAGATGGACAGCATCATCCAGTGCAGGAAATGCTGCTCCTGTGCAATCCGTGTGACCGGTGGATGCAGGTTCAATTGCTTGACAGCGGGGCCACCGGGCAGGTCCTGGACGGCATACGCTGCCGTGGCCAGCCCGTATGTCGCGGCGGTGCACAGAGAAACCAGTCGAAAGATTCTGCTTTTCATACTTCTCACTTGCATCTAAGCCTCTGGAAATCCGTTGCCTGCGCTGGCCCGCACCACGGCGGTTCAGCCGGTGGGCACAGCGGTGCGATCAGGGCGCCTGGCGCGATGTGCCAAGCTGACTCAGACACAGTCTGCGCGACGGGTCGGCCGAAGCGCACAGGGATTTCAAGCAGAGCGAGGCACTGCGGCGACAACGTGCTGTAGGACGTTGCGCAGAAAGCGATCGGTGGAAGTGCCGGACACACGCACGCTGGCATGCACGGCGAAAAGAAACAAACACACTGCAGGCGGACGCGGGGGTTGCAATCCAGCCTGTCTGCAAGGCATAGCGACACACCAATTTTGTCTCCCTGATGGCCTTGGGCCGTTGGCTTTGCAATGCCCGGGCCTTGGCCCTGCGACAGTGCTTGCTATCAGTAGTTTGAAAAAATTGTAGTGTGCTTTGCGGTAAATCAAAGCAGCAAAAACGGCGTTTCGCCTATCGCAAACCCTGCTCCCGGCCTTGCTTGAGCATGCTGCGCATCTGGTCCAGCGAGACCGTGCTTTCGCCCTCCAGCGCCACGCGCGGCGCTGGCTTGAAGGCATGGCCATAGACCAGCTCAAACGTCAGGGCCAACTGCCCTTCGCTGTGTTCGACCCGCAGGTGCTGCCCCAGGGCCGCATGCAGCTGTGCTAGCCATGCACGGCCGCGCAAGCCGGCGAAGCGCTGGGGATGCAGGTTGCAGCCCAGCTCGCGCAGCTCTTGCAGCAGGCGCTCGGGGCTGGCAAAGGTCAGCGTGATGGTTTCCATGTCCATTACCGGCTCGGCAAACCCGGCATGCACCAGCATGTCGCCCCAATCGTGCATATCGGTCAGGTTGTGGCCTGCAGCCGGCCAGCCAAGCTGCTGGTACAAGTCCCGCATTTCCTTGACCGTGTCGGGCCCCAGGCAGGAAAACATCACGAAACCATCGACTGCCAGGGCCTGGTGCCACTGCTGCAGCATGTCCTCGGGGCGGGACTGGGTGTGCAGCAGCATGTTGGCCCACAGCAGGTCCACACTGCCAGCCGGTGGCTGGCCAACCACGGTTTTGGCGCCCGCCCAGCGGTCGGGGCTCCACCAGGGCTTGGACCAGCGCGCCTGGGCAGCGGCCTGCATGCGCGGCGCCGTTTCCACCACATAGCAGGTGGCCTGAGGATAGCGCTGCGCCACCGCATCGTGGGCCTGCAGACCGCCCCGCACCGGCTGCCAGTCGCACCACCGCTGGGGCGTGCGGCGGATCCATTGCAGGCGGTCCTCCATCCGGCGCCCCACCTCCTCGTGCAACCAGGGGGACTGCACAGGCGCTGCCTGGTGCCAGCGCGCAGCGGCAACGGGATCGATGGTGGGGGGCAGGTTTTCAGACATGCAAAGGCCAATACACAAAAAGCACCCCTCCGCCACACGGCATCGCGGCCCAAGGGAACGCGGCAGTATATTGATTCCATGCAACTGCGCTGGCCAGCATGGCTATCCCGTTTGGCGCCTGCGGCGCTGTCGCTTCCCAGCCAATGCGGGGCCTGCCGCGCCTGGCCCTGCCGCGATGTGCTGTGCCAGTCCTGCTGGCAGCGCTTTCACCACACGCCACGGCGCTGTACGGGCTGCGCACTGGCACTGCCAGGCATCGCCGCAGAGCGCCCACGCTGCGGCCAGTGCCTGCAGCACCCGCCACCCTGGGTGCAAGCCCATGCCTGGTGCGATTACAGCTACCCCTGGCAGACGCTGATCACCCACTGGAAGCTGGGCCAGCAGCCCGGCCTGGCCCGGCACCTGGCCGGCTGGATGCAGCAAGCCCCCGACATCGCCCAGGCCGTGGCGCAGGCCGAGCTGCTGGTGCCCATCCCGCTGTCGAGCGAGCGCCTGCGCACGCGGGGCTACAACCCGGCGGCGCAGTTGGTGCAGCACCTGGGCGCCGCACGCCACAAACAGTTGCTGGCCGCCCTGGTGCGCACCCGGGACACCCCGACCCAGCGCGGGCTGACACGGGCCCAGCGCCTGCGCAACCTGCGCCAGGCGTTTGCCGTGCCGCAGGCGCATCTGGCAGTAATTGCGGGCCGGCACATCCTGCTGGTGGACGATGTGATGACCACCGGCGCCACCTTCGCCAGCGCCAGCCAGTGCCTGCTGCAGGCGGGCGCCGGCAGCGTCAGCGTGCTGTGCCTGGCGCGCACAGCGTGAGCGCCCCAGGGACAAGGCCAAAAGCGGACAATACGCCGCCATGTTTCATATCGTTCTTGTCGAACCCGAAATCCCGCCCAACACGGGCAACGTGATCCGCCTGGCGGCCAACACAGGCTGCCAGCTGCACCTGATCGAGCCCCTGGGCTTCTCCATGGAAGACCGCCACATGCGCCGTGCCGGGCTGGATTACCACGAGTACGCGCGCGTGCAGCGCCATGCCGACTGGCAGAGCTTCCTGGACCGCATGCAGCCGGCGCGTGACCGCATGTTTGCCATGACGACCCATGGCAGCCAGCCCACGCATGCGCTGCAGTTCCAGCCCGGCGACTGGTTCGTGTTCGGCTGCGAGACGCGCGGCCTGGCGCCGCAACTGCGCGAGTCCTTTCCCACCACCCAGCGCCTGCGCCTGCCCATGCTCGAAGGCCAACGCAGCCTCAACCTGTCCAACGCCGTGGCCGTGACCGTGTTCGAAGCTTGGCGCCAGAACGGCTTCATGACCCCGCAAGGGCCAGCCCGCTGACCCGCCGATTGCGCGATTAGATCGATTTTCGCGACAGTGTGTTCGCCAAAACAGGAGCAATAAACACTGAACTGACAACGTCTGCTTCCGCTCTATCCCCTGTGCGCTGTGAAAGCGCAGTTTTTGTCACAGGAATGAAAGGAAAGAAGATGTTTGCCATTCGCACCATGGGTGTTGTGATTGCCCTGTCCGCCACTGCGGCTTTTGCCGGCGACCAGACCCTGCTACGCGCCGACGAGGTCAGCCTGCAGTCCGGTCTGACCCGCGCCGAGGTGATTGCCGACTACCAGGCCGCCCGCGCGGCCGGACGGATCGCCGAAGGCGACGGCAACGTGCTGCGCCCCGATGAGGCCCAAGCCCGCTCCACGCTGACCCGTGAGGCAGTGATCGCCGACTTCCAGGCCGCACGGGCTGCAGGGCAGATCCCCAGCGGCGACCAGTAACGGGTGCGCCCACTGCAGCGGCCAGGCTGCTGCAGCCTGTCGCGCCGCCTAGGCGCCCATCGGCGCGCCGTAGCTGCGCGACAGCGATTCGGCCACGCACACGGGTTTGTCGCCCCCCTCGCGCTCCACGGTCACCAGCCAGGTGATCTGGACGCTGTCCGGGCCCACGGGATCGACCGCCTGCACCACCACCCGGGCACGCACGCGGCTGCCCACGGGCACGGGAGCGGGAAAGCGCACCTTGTTCAAGCCGTAGTTCACCCCCATGGTGGCGCCCGCAATGTGCACCGCCTGGCTGAAGAACAGCGGCAACAACGACAGGGACAAGAAGCCATGCGCAATCGGCGCACCAAACGGGCCTTGCGCGGCACGGACGGGGTCAACGTGGATCCACTGGTGATCGCCCGTGGCATCGGCGAACAGATTGACCTGCTCCTGGGTGATGGTGGTCCAGTCGGTGACGGCGACCTCCTGGCCTGCGCAGGCACGCAGTTCGGCGTAAGAGTTGAAGGTTTTCATGCCTTCAATCTAGGAAGCCTGGGTGCAGCCGTCAGTCGGCCCAGCGACAGGGGTTGACCCGTAGAAATTTGTATGAAATCGGCCTTTAGCGCTTATCCAGCAAGCGCTGGAAGCTATCTTTTCAGATCCAGCACAGCCGCCCCAGGATTACCCGGAGTGGCCCGAGCGCTGCACAAAGAACAGGCCCAGACCCACCAGCATCAGCAAACCGCCAAAGATGCGGTTCTGCCAGCGCACCGCCTCCGCGCTGCGCATCCAGCGGCGCAGGGCGCTGGCACTGGCGGCATAACCATGCATGACCACCGTGTCGACGGCCAGGCAGGTGATCGACATCACCAGCAACTGCTGCCACAGCGGGCGCTGTGCCGTCAGGAACTGCGGCAGCACCGCCACCATGAAGATGATGCCCTTGGGATTGGTCGCGTTCGTCAGGAACCCGGCCAGGGTCCGCTGGCGCCAGGGCATCGGGCTGGCCTGCAGGTAGCCCACATCCACGCCGTTGCCCACGCTGCGCCACTGGCTCCAGCCCAGGTAGATGAGGTAGCACGCGCCCAGCACCTTGACCGCGGTGAAGGCCACATCCGACGCAATCAGCACCGCCCCGACGCCGCCCCCGGCAACCAGCAAAATCAGCAGCAGGCCCAGTTGCAGGCCGCCAATCGTGGCCGACGTCTGGCGCACGCCATAGGCCAGGCCATGGCTCATCGACAGCACGGCCCCCGAGCCCGGAGAGATGGCGATGAACACGCACGCCGAAAAAAATGCCAACCACGTCTGAAATTCCATCTGCCACTGCCTGTCTGGGGGCGCCATGCCCGAAAGGCGGTGATCTTAAGCCGACACGCAGGAGCGGATGGCCCCCGGGGGACAGGTCTCGACCGCCCATGCTACGCTGCCGGCCATCATGCTTTTCAACCCCACGCAAGCCGATGTGCGCCGCTTTTTCTGCAGCGTGCGCAGCAAAATGAAGAATGACGCCCCGATGGAGGCGATCGAGACCCTGGCCAGCCTGTGGATCGCGGAGCACCCCGAGTACTTCGCGGAACTGGACGACGTGGACGCCGCCGTGCAGCGCAACTACGACCTGGAGCCGGACCGCACCAACCCCTTCCTGCACCTGTCCATGCACCTGTCCATCAGCGAGCAGTGCAGCATCGACCAGCCGCGTGGTATCCGCCAGGCCGTGGAACTGCTGGCCAAACGCCGCACGGACCTGCACACCGCCCACCACGAGACCATGGAATGCCTGGGCCAGATGCTGGCCGACAGCCAACGCCACGGTCACCCGCCCGACGGCAACCAGTACGTGGCCGCCGTGCAGCGCCGCGCTACGCGCGACTGAACACCAGCCACACACCACCAAAAAAGGCCCGCATCCGCGGGCCTTTGGGTTCACGGGCACGACTCCCCGGTCAGCGGAAATGGGCCTGTGGCACGGTCTGCAGGTCGCCGGGCAGCTTGCCGATGTAGTTGGCCAGTTGCTTCAGCTCCTGGTTGCTGAACTGCTGGGCAATCGGCGCCATGATGCCGTTGCTGCGGCCCACATGGGGGTTGTTGGTGGTCTTGTACTGCTTCAGGGCCACATACAGATAATCGGGGTGCTGGCCCGCCACCTTGGGGTAGCTGGGGTCGATCGGCTTGGCAAAGCCCTGTCCATGGCAGCTGAAGCAGGCCCCCTTCTCGATCAGGGCCGCCACCTGGGCCGGCGGGTCATGCGGCTGGGCGGGGCTGGCGGATGGCGTGGTGTGGGCCTGGTAATAGGCGGCCACATCGGCGATGTCCTGGTCACTCAGGGACTGCGCCACGGCGCGCATGGACGGGTGGCTGCGGTCCCCCTTGCGGTAGGCCTCCAGCGCGGAAGCGATGTAGGCCGCCGACTGGCCGGAGATCTTGGGCACCTTGTGCACCTCCGGAAAACTGGCCTGGTAGCCGGCGATGCCATGGCAGCCGATGCACATGGCCACCTTGCCTGCCCCCGCCTGGGGATTGCCTTGCACAGCCTGCGCGGAGGCGGACGACGTCGCACAAGCGACAAACATTGCAAACACCGTGGTCCATGTTTTCATCATTTTGTGCACACAATCCTTTGCAAATTCAGCCTGGGATCTGCTTGGAGACACTGGCACCGCCCGGCACACCGACAATGTGCGCTGGCAGCGAAGTCCCTGGACGCTGGCCGTACCCGCAAGTACGCCCGATCCAGGTGCTCACGCCGCCAGGGTGGCGCGAATGGCTCCCATGGGTCAAACCATTATGAAAGCAGCTGTCAAGGCCCCACATCAATGTTTACGCTGATACCAAGCCCATGAAATTCCAAGGTTCCGACAACTACGTGGCCACGCAAGACCTGATGCTGGCTGTGAACGCCACCATCCAGTTGCAACGCCCCCTGCTAGTCAAGGGCGAGCCCGGCACCGGCAAGACCATGCTGGCCGAGGAAGTGGCCGCCGCGCTGGACATGCCACTGCTGCAGTGGCACATCAAGTCCACCACCAAGGCCCAGCAGGGCCTGTATGAATACGACGCCGTCAGCCGCCTGCGCGATTCGCAGCTGGGCGACGAGAAGGTCAAGGACATCCAGAACTACATCGTCAAGGGCGTGCTGTGGCAGGCCTTCACCGCCGACCGTCCGGTGGCCCTGCTGATCGACGAAATCGACAAGGCCGACATCGAGTTCCCCAACGACCTGCTGCGCGAACTCGACCGCATGGAGTTCTACTGCTACGAGACGCGCGAGATGGTCCGCGCCAAGCACCGCCCGCTGGTGTTCATCACCTCGAACAACGAAAAGGAACTGCCCGACGCCTTCCTGCGCCGCTGCTTCTTCCACTACATCAAGTTCCCCGAAGCGGAGACCATGCGCCAGATCGTGGCCGTGCACTTCCCCACGCTCAAGGGTGACCTGCTCAGCGCCGCGCTCAAGACCTTCTACGATGTGCGCGGCCTGCCCGGCCTGAAGAAAAAGCCCTCGACCAGCGAGCTGATCGACTGGCTCAAGCTGCTGGTGGCCGAGGACATTCCGCTGGAAGCGCTGCAGTCGCCCGACCAGAAGGTGTCCGTGCCGCCGCTGGTGGGTGCCCTGCTGAAGAACGAGCAGGACATGAGCCTGTTCGAGAAGCTGGTGTTCATGAACCAGCGCAACCGCTGACACCGCACTGACAGCCCTGCTGCAGGCTTGCCCCGATGCGCAAAACCGCCGTTTGTCCTAACTTTGCAGTTTTGACCACAACGAATTGGGGAGACTGACCATGGCTTCTGCGCAAAAAATGCTGCTCGAAGGGGTGTCCGACGCCGTCTGCTTTGTCCTGGGCGCGCTCGCCGGCTACGGCCTGGGCCAGGCCGTGGGCATCGACATCTTTGCCGATGGCTACAACGGCGCCGGCATCGTGGGCATCCTGATGGTCGGCCTGGGCGGTGGCGCGGGCCTGCACATCGCCCGCATCTGGCGCGGACGCCAGCAAGCCAAAGACCGATTGAAAGAAGCCGAGGCCGATTGACCTCCCCCTCCCTGTCCCCCCTGCCATGCCTGATGCACTGACTGCCACACCGTTTGCGCCCCCCGTCCCGTTGCAAGACTGGGGCCTGCGCCTGGAACCCCTGAGCCTGGCGCACACCGCCGGCCTGCAAGCGGCGGCCGCCGACGGGGAGCTGTGGCAGCTGCGCGTCACCTGGGTCCCGCGCCCCGAGGAAACCACCGCCTACATCCAGCTGGCGCTGGACATGCAGGCCCAGGGCACGCGCTGCCCCTACGCCGTACTGGACGCGGCCAGCGGCCGGGTGCTGGGCACCAGCAGCTACCACGACATCGTGCCCGCCGTGCAGCGCCTGGAGATCGGCTACACCTGGTACGCCGCCAGCGTGCAGCGCAGCCACGTCAACACCGCCGCCAAGCTGCTGCTGATGCAGCACGCCTTCGGCCCCCTGGGCTGCGCCGTCGTAGGCTGGCGCACCGACATCCTGAACACGCGCAGCCAGCAGGCCATCGCCCGCCTGGGTGCGCAGCGCGACGGCGTGCTGCGCCACCACACCCTGCGCCGCGACGGCAGCGTGCGCGACACGGTGATGTACAGCATGCTGGCCGCAGAATGGCCGGCGGCCCACACGCGCCTGCTTGAAAAACTGAAGCAGCTTGCGCCTGGTATTGCTTGATTTCAGGCATAAAAGCCCTTGAAACACAGTAAACACCTGCGCTGACAGCTTCATTTTTTGAAAGCCCTTTGCCATGCTGATCGACTTTTTCTACACTTTGCGCGCCGCCAAGCTGCCGGTTTCGGTCAAGGAATACCTGATGCTGCTGGAGGCGCTGCAGGCCGGCGTGGTCGGCCCGCGCAGCGAGGACGGCTGGAGCCTGGACGACTTCTACTTCCTGGCGCGCACCACCCTGGTCAAAGATGAAAAGCACTTCGACAAGTTCGACCGCGCCTTCGCCGCCTACTTCAAGGGCGTGGAGATGGTGGCCGACTTCAAGAAGGAGCTGCCCGAGGAATGGCTGCGCAAGCTGCTGGACAAGGAACTGACCGACGAGCAGAAGGCCGCCCTGCAGAAGATGGACTGGGACGAGCTGATGGAGACGCTGAAAAAGCGCCTCGAAGAGCAAAAAGGCCGCCACGAAGGCGGCAACAAGTGGATCGGCACTGGCGGCACCAGCCCCTTTGGCCACGGCGGCTACAACCCGCAGGGCGTGCGCATCGGTGGCCCCGGCAAGAACCGCAGCGCCGTCAAGGTCTGGGAGCAGCGCGCCTACCGCGACTACGACGACACCCAGGAGCTGGGCACACGCAACATCAAGGTGGCGCTGCGCCGCCTGCGCAAGTTCGCACGCCAGGGCAGCCACCTGGAGCTGGACCTGCCCGACACCATCCGCAGCACCGCGGCCAACGCCGGTTGGCTGGACATCAAGATGGTGCCCGAGCGCCACAACAACGTGAAGGTGCTGCTGCTGATGGACGTGGGCGGCACCATGGACGACCACATCCAGCGCGTGGAGGAGCTGTTCTCGGCGGTCAAGAGCGAGTTCAAGCACCTGGAGTTCTATTACTTCCACAACTGCGTTTACGACTTCATGTGGAAGAACAACCGCCGCCGCTTTGCCGAGAAGTTCGACACCTGGGACATCATCCGCAAGTACAACAAGGACTACAAACTGATCTTCGTGGGCGACGCCACCATGAGTCCTTACGAAATATTGCAACCTGGCGGCAGCGTGGAATACCACAACGAGGAACCCGGCGCCGAATGGCTGCAAAGGCTGACCCACGCCTTTCCCCAGCACGCCTGGATCAATCCGGAGCCGCAGGGGGTCTGGGAATACCGGCAGAGCATCGACATCATCCGGCGCCTGATCGGCGATCGCATGTACCCCCTGACTTTGAAAGGACTGGAGGAATCCATGAGGCTGCTGTCAAAATGAATCCATGCTCAAGCCTTTTCCTGCAAACACGCCGGCCTTGAGGCCGGCGTTTTTGTTGGCCAGCGTGCTGCTGCTCAGCGGTTGCAGCCTGCTGTCCAAGAACCCGATCGACGATGCCAGCGGCAACGGCCCTCCCAGTTTCGAGCTCGAAGTCGAAGCGCCCAGCGACGTGCGCGAGCTACTGCTGCAGCACATGGAGCTGCAGCAGTACCGCCGCCTCAGCGACCTGCGCCGCAGCGAGCTCAGCCGCCTGCTCGGCGCGGCCGACGCCAACATCCGCAGCCTGCTGGGCACCCTGGGCTATTTCTCGCCCACCATCGAACTGCAACTGATCGAACCCCCCAGCGGCAGCGACACCCCGCGCAAGGTGCGCGTGCAGGTGGAGCCCGGCCCCGCCACCATCGTGCGCAGCACACAGATCAGCTTCAGTGGCACCAACGCCGAGGACCCCTCAGGCCGCGGGATGCGCGAAGGCATCCGCCGGGATCTGGAACGCTTCAACGGCGAACGCTTCAGCCAGTCGGCCTGGAGCAATGCCAAGAACGAGGGCGTGCGCCGCCTGCAAAACCGCCGCTACCCCACGGCCAGTCTGGTGGACAGCCGCGCCGACATCGATGCCGACCTCAACGAGGCCGAGCTGCGCATGGACTATGCCCCGGGCCCGGCCTATTCCTTCGGCCCCCTGGTGATCCAGGGCGCCGAGCGCTACAATCCGGCGGGACTGATTCGTCTGGCCCGCCTGCCAGTGGGCGAGGAATACCGCCAGACCACGCTGCTCGAGACCCAGCAGCGCCTGGCCAACAGCGGCTACTACGACTCGGTGTTCCTGACCCTGGCCACCGAGGTCGCCCAGCCGGGCGACACCGAGGTGCAGGCCCCGGTGATCGCCGAGGTGCGCGAGGCCAAGCTGCAAAAGTGGATCTACGGCCTGGGGGTCAGCACCGACACCGGGTTTCGCTTTTCCATCGACCACACCCACAACCGCGTGCCCTACCTGGGCTGGCGCGCCCAGAGCAAGCTGCAACTGGACCAGAAGAACCCGCTGCTGTCCACGCGCCTGACCTCGCTGCCCGACTACAGCGGCTGGAACTACTTCGTCGGCGCCAAGGCCGCCCGCGAGGAGCTGGCCGACTACATGGCCAACAGCGCCACCCTGGTCGCCGGCCGCAGCAAGAGCGAGGACAAGATCGACCGCGGCTACTACCTGCAGTACGACATGGCCAAGGCCCAGGGCGACGGGGCACCACCGTCGAGCTCGTCCATCACGCTCAACTATGGCTGGACGGGCCGCTACTTCAACAACCCGACCAACCCCACGCGTGGCTACGGCCTGGGCTGGGAAGTGGGCGCGGGCAACACCATCACCCCCGAGCGCAAGCCCTTTGGCCGCATGGCGGCGCGCTGGCTGTACTACCTGCCGCTGGAACGCGCCGAGGGCGACACCGGCCGCCGCAGCCGGCTGGCCTTTCGCGCCAACGGCGGCGCCGTGATTGCCAACGGCAACACGGTGGTGCCCATCACCCAGCTGTTCCTGTCGGGCGGTGACACCACCGTGCGCGGCTACAGCTACCAGAGCATTGGCGCGCGCACCGACAACGGCAAGCTGATCGGTGGCCGCTACATGGCCTCGGGCAGCGTCGAATGGCAGCGCCCCATCACGGTGGCCGGCAACCGCAGCGACTGGGAGCACGCCACCTTCGTCGATGCCGGCACGGTCACGGACGCGCTGGACACCTACACCGTGTTTGTCGGTGTGGGCACCGGCATCCGCTGGCGCAGCCCCGTGGGCCCGCTGCAGGCGGATCTGGCCTACGGCCTGGAAACCAAGAAGGTGCGCCTGCACCTGCGCCTGGGCTTCAATTTCTGATTCCATGCAAGAACGGCAAGAACCTACCCTCGCTCCGGCGTCGTCCCCCCCCGCAGCGGCGGCACCAGTCCCCCCGCGTTGCCGCCGCCGCTGGTTGCGCCGACTGCTGTGGACCCTGGCCCTGTGCCTGATCACCCTGTCCAGCCTGCTGGGCCTGGCCTGGTGGTGGTCAGGCCAGAGCGACTCCCTGGCGCGCACCCTGGCCCGCGTGGCCAGCTGGATGCCGGCCGACCAGAAACTGGAAGCCGACGGCATCGAAGGCAGCCTGCGGCACGGTGGCCGCATCGACTTGCTGCGCTGGACCAGCCCGGCGCTGCAGGTCGAGATCAAAGGCGCCGACATCGCCTGGCGCCTGCAGCCGCTGCTGCAGCGCGAGCTGCGCTTCGGCAAGGTGAACATGGACGAGCTGCGCATCCGCAGCACCCCCCAGCCCGAGGACGACACCCCGCCCACGCCGCTGCAGTCGCTGCTGCTGCCGGTGCGCATCGACGTGCCGATGCGCATCGAGCGCCTGGTCTGGGAAGGCCCGCCGGAAACCGTGGTCACCGAACTGCAGGGCCACTACGCCTACACCGGCAGCCACCACACGCTGAAAGTCAGCAGCCTGCGTTACGCGCAAGGCTTCTACGAAGCTGACCTGCGCCTGCAGGCGGCCGCCCCGATGGCCCTGCATGCCGAGCTGCGGGGCACGGTCAAGGCCCCGCTGCCCCAGCAGGACGACCAGTTCCTCTACATCACGGCCAAGGCCAGCGTGCAAGGCACCCTGGCCACCGAGGCCGCGCGCCTGGAAATCACCGCCCAGGCGGGCACGGCCACCCCGGCTGCCAGCCAGGACACCGGCCTGGCCGCCGACATCCGCGCCACCCTGCAGCCCTGGCGACCCCAGCCGCTGGAAGCGGCACAGGTGCAGCTGCGCCATGTGGACGCGGCCCTGTTCCTGCCCGATGGTCCCCGCACCGACCTGAACGGCACGCTGCAGGCCGGCCCCGAGGGCGAGGGCTGGCAACTCCAGGCCGACCTGCACAACCGCCTGCCCGGCCCCTGGGACCGGCAGGCCCTGCCGGTGCGGGCCTTGAGCGCCGACCTGCGCTTTGACGGCCTGCACACCTGGCTGCTGCAGGGCGCCCGGATCGATCTGGGCACCACCGGCGAAGGCCAGCTGCAGGCCCAGGCCCGCTGGGATGCCCAGGCGCAGACGGTGGAAGGCACGGTCAAACTGGCGGGCGTCAACCCCGCCGACCTGTACAGCACGCTGGAGGCCGCCCCCATTGCGGGCACGCTGCAGGCACAGACCGATGCTGCGCAGCGGGTGCAGTTCGCACTGAACCTGCAGTCTGCACGCGCCCGCCATCCGGGGGCCCTGCGCCTGGAGTCGGCCCGTGCACAAGGCAGCTGGCAAGCCCCGCTGCTGCAGGTGCGCGATGTCCAGATCCAGGCGCTGCAGGGCCTGCTGCAGACCCGGTCGCTGGACATCCGCACCGACACCCAGCACCTGCAAGGCCAGCTGGAGCTGCAGGTACCCGGCACCCGTGCCCAACTGGCCCTGGATGCCGGCCCCGACAGCGGCCAGGGCAAGCTGCAGTTGCAGATCACGGAGGCCCAGCAGCTGGGCCAGTGGCTGTCGCGCCTGCCCCTGGGCCGTGATCCGCTGGCGGGTGCCAGCCTGCAGGGCCAGGCCCAGCTGGAGCTGGCGTGGCAAGGCGGCTGGAACAAGCTGCAGCAACGCCTGCTCAACCCGGCCGCCGCCCAGCAGGCCAGCGGTTTGCGGCTGCAGGGCCAAGTGCAGGCACGCGCGCTGCGCTACACGCCAGAGCACGGCACGGCCAGCCTGCTTCAGCAGTTGCAGCTGAGCCTGTCCGGCACGCCGGAAAACCTGCAGCTGCAGACCGAGGCCCAGCTGCAATCGGGAACCCAGACCCTGTCGCTGGACACCGCGCTGACCGCCGGACTCTTGCAGGCCCAGGGGGCCGCACCGATGGACTGGCAGGCCCGCATCCAGGCCCTGTCCGTCCGCTGGAGCCCGACCGGCAAGGCCGACGCCACCTGGCAGGCCCAGCTGGCCGCGCCGCTCAGCGCCAGCCAGCGCACCACCGGCAACCCGGTGCGCACCGCCCGCATCCAGGCCAGCGAAGGACGCCTGGTGGTCACCGCCCCCGCCAGTGCCGGGGCCCAGAACGCCCACCTGACCTGGTCACCCGTGCTGCTGCGCCAGGCCGGCAATGGCAGCTGGGGGCTGCAAAACCAGGGCCGGCTGGAAGGCCTGCCCCTGGCCTGGGTGGATGCACTCAGCCCCAACCCACAGCAGCCCCTGCTGGCGGCAGCGGGCATTGGGGGCGACCTGGTGGTCCAAGGGCATTGGGACATCGACAGCACCGGGCGTGCGCTGCGCGCCGACGTCGTGCTTGAACGGGCCAGCGGGGACATCCGCCTGTCGGTGGAAGACAGCGAGGCGGCCCCGGTCACCGTGGTGCGCAGCAGTGGCGCCAGCGAGGTCAACCCCGATTCCGGCCAGATGCAATCGCGCGCGCTGCTGACCAGCCGCGGCATGCGCACGCGCCTGCAGGACCTGCGCCTGCAGATCGGCGCCCAGGGCACTGACGTGCGCACGCAACTGACCTGGAATTCCGAGCGCGCCGGCCAGTTCCAGGCAGATGTGCGCAGCCAGTTGCGCCAGACGGCCGCAGGCCTGGCCTGGCCGGAGACGGCCCCCCTGTCAGGCACCCTCAAGGCCAGCATGCCCAACATCGGCCTGTGGGCCTTGTTCGCCCCGCCCGGATGGCGCGTCAGCGGCAGCCTGAATGCCGACGTCACGCTCTCCGGCACCCGCAGCGCGCCGCAGTGGAGCGGTGTGCTCAGCGCCGACCAGTTGAGCATCCGCTCCCTGCTGGACGGCGTGAACTTGCGCGAGGGCCGCCTGCGCGCCAAGCTGCAGGGCACGCGGCTGGACCTGACCGAGCTGTTCTTCAAGGGCGGCGAGGGCAGCAGCACGCGCATCCTGGGGCAAAGCGGCAACCTCACCCAGGCACCCAAGGACGGCGGCACGCTGACCGGCAGCGGTTTCGTGGAATACAACCCGCAGGCTGGCGAAGGCCGCTCCGGCATGCGCATGGACATCCGCACCGTCGCCGAGCGCCTGCAGGTGCTGATCCGCGCCGACCGGCAGGTCAGCGTCAGCGGCAACCTGCAAGCCGCGATACAGGAAGGCCAGGTCACCTTGCGCGGCGGTCTGAAGGTGGACCGCGCCACCATCATCCTGGCCGACAGCTCGGCCCCGACCCTGGACGATGACGTGCACGTGCATTCCGCCGCCAGCCGCAAGGCCGCGCAGGAGAAGGCCGAGCAGGCTGCCCGGCAGGCCCAGGCCCCCGGCACGGTGCGGGCGGTGCGCCCACCGGACATCCAGGTCAGCATCGACCTGGGCAACGACTTTGCCCTGCAAGGCTATGGCATCACCACCCGCCTGGAGGGACAACTGCAGGTGGCGAACGGACCACGCATCACCGGGGAAGTGCACACCGTGAATGGCCGCTACCGCGCCTGGGGCCAGGCCCTGGACGTCGAAAAAGGCACCGTGCGCTTCAGCGGGCCGTATGCCAACCCGGCCATCGACATCACCGCCATCCGCCCGAACATCGCGGTGCGGGCGGGGGTCAAGGTCACGGGCAGTGCCAACCGTCCCCTGGTCACGCTGTTTTCGGATCCCGACATGTCGGACGCGGAAAAGCTGTCCTGGGTCGTCATGGGCCGCAGCGCCGCCACCAACGGCGCGGAAACCGCATTCCTGCAACAGGCAGCGCTGGCCCTGCTCAGCGGCGGCAACACGGGCGGCAACTTTGCCGGGCAGCTGGGGCTGGACGAGGTGGGCTTCAAGGGCCCCAGCGACGATGGCACCGAGGGTGCGGCCGTCACCGTGGGCAAGCGCCTGTCCAAGGATTTGTACGTCGCCTATGAGCAAAGCCTGTCGGGCGCCATGGGGACGCTGTACATCTTCTACGACTTGTCGCGCCGCCTGACCCTGCGGGGACAGACGGGGGTACAAACCGCCGTGGACCTGATCTACACCCGCAGCAAGGACTGATCCGCAGCGGCGGGGCTGGCATGCACGGTTTGACCGTCAGCCCCGCAGGCAACACTTACAATACCGCCCGCGTCCCCTTGTAGTTCAATGGATAGAACGGACCCCTCCTAAGGGTCAGATACAGGTTCGATTCCTGTCGGGGGGACCACATTTAAGGCCGTAAGCGTCCATCAGCTTCCGGCCTTTTTTGTTTTCCACTCTGTAGAGCGCATTTTAAAGTCCATCAAAGTCCGCTGAAGTTCGCCACCATCCGGGGGCATCTGGGGGCACATTTTCAAAAAGTGGGGGCACATTTCTAAAGCCCCGCTTTCTGCACCCAAGCCTTCACTGCCCCTTCTCATTGCATGGGGCCGCGAGCTGTTGGCGAAGGCACGGAGAACAGCAAGACTGCGTCCGATACCTTTGCTACGATGCGGCCAGATTGGAGACGTCTTTATGTTCGACTGGCTTCGCCAGCTATTGCTTAACGCCAAAGCACGCCGGGAGTTGCTAGAAGTATTGGAGCATCAGGCACAGGCGGCGAAGGAGCAGTTAAACGAATCGCTGCTATTGGCCCATACCGCAACACACCCTGAGACGAAAGTTACGCGCCTGGAGTTTGCGAAATCCAAATTTGCCGAGTTGCAAACCATTGCCGCAGAACATCCCAGGATGCGCCTCACCAACGAGCAAGAAGTCGACGCCGCCATCAAGCTGCTGGAGGAAGAATTTGCTCAGGCTGGCTATTACGCGATGGCGGAGGCCAGGCGCAGACAGTCTGTGTCTGCGCATGTCAATCTCAGCCAAGAAGCTGAAAAGCTGCTTGCAATCAACCGTGAACGGCGATGAGGTGTGATGCCTCAATGCACCAAGCCCGCGACAGAGGGCTGGGTTGTTGGGTGCCAGTTCTGACTTAGAACGTGTTTACGATCCTTCTATGACTCGACAATAGCCGAGTGAAGAGAAAGCCCTACGCCAGCGACGTCAGCAGAGAGAAGTTTGCGCAGATCGAGCCGCTGCTGCGCAGCGTGCGGCG
>NZ_JAZHFR010000210.1:0-691 GCF_036541385.1 Comamonas sp. GCA5
GGCCTTCGGCCGCACGCGGCAAGGCCGCCCCCAGGCCGCCTGGGCCTGCGCCCAGCCACCGGCACGCGCAGCGACAGCGTGAAAGCGCGTTCGCCATCCGTGCCCTGCACCACCCCTTGTTGCACCAGCCAGTTTTGCAGGCTGGGCAGGCGGATGTCGGCCGTGGCCGTTGCAGCCGCCGGGGCGACCTGTGGGGGGGCGGCCAGGGTGGGCGGTGCGCCCTCTGCCGCAGCGGCCTGCCCGGCCAGTTGCAGCACGGCATTGGCCAGGGCCGTGGGCCAGGCCTGCAGGCTGACCAGCTGCTGCGGCAGCGGCTGGCCGGCGGTGGCGTTCTGCAGCAGGGCGGTCACGAAGGCCTGCAGCTGCGGGCTGACCCCGGCGGCCGGCCAGTTGCCGGGCAGGGTGGCGCTGCCGGCTGGAATCTGGGTGACCAGATTGGCCACCAGCTGGTGGAAGGCATCGAGCTTGACGGCCAGCTGCGCCTGGGGTGACAGGTTGACGGTCTGGGCCAGGGCCGCCTGCACGGCGGCCACCACCGGTGCCACCTGGGCGGCACGGGCCGGTGCCGTGACACTGCTGGTGGCTGTGGTGGCTGTGGTGGCTGTGGTGGCTGTGGTGGCTGTGGTGGCTGTGGTGGCTGTGGCCGTCGGCGGCGCTGGGGATGCTGGGGTCGCCGGCGTGCCGGTGCTGG
>NZ_JAZHFR010000211.1:0-656 GCF_036541385.1 Comamonas sp. GCA5
CACGTCAATCACTCCTGGTCTCCTGCTGCACATAAAAGCAGCAGGCTAGGGTTAATGCGTGGGTCAGATTGAGATGGAAAAACCGGGGGCTAGTGGGTCACTTCTGGATGGAAATCAACAACCCAAGAACTTGATTCCCGTTGAATCAACCAGCAAATGCAGTCCCGCTTGGCTGCGTGTGTACGGCACTTGTACATTCAAATCGAGCTGGCGCCGGCACAGCGTGCTGAAGTCAGGTACCTGCCAAGCAAGCCCACACAAATGCAGTACCGACTCGGCAAGACCCGTGGTCTGCCGCAGTGCCAAGCCAAACAGGTTCTTGAGCGTCAAACAAAATTGGATTGCTGCATCAGAGAACTTCCGACTGCGTCCGCGTTTGCCACTTGCCGTGGCAAACCAGCACATACCCTTGTCCAGCCACACCGTCAAAGAGCCTCGAGCTTTGAGGGATGCGTTGTACTGCTTCCAGTTGCTGGTTCTATAGCGGGGTTTGCGGGGCTGACTCATGCAGCAAGCCTACCGCTGGAAGAGCAACGATTTGAATACGAAAGACTTCCCACTTTCTTGACTCTGTTTGCAGGGCAGTGTCAGGTACAAAGTAAGTGAAGTTCATTCGTCATTCACCAGGAGTTGTGCCATGCAAACCATCATCCGTG
>NZ_JAZHFR010000212.1:0-642 GCF_036541385.1 Comamonas sp. GCA5
AGCTACCCCTGATGAAGCGTACTTTGCAGCATTGCCGTTTGCACAAATGCAGGCGGCATAACCCCGGTGATCTCGCTTAGCAACTGGACTCAATTGTTCAAACGACCGGGACCACTTCTGCGTGGAAATCAACAAGCTGTTCAACTGGTGGAGGCAGATTCAGCGCAACGAACTCATTCCGGGGCGCTGGCAACAGGGAGTCTGCTTGCTCGCGCATCCAGCGATGAACGATGTTGGCGTTGATTCCGTGTGCAAGCGCTACGCCGGCCACTGACGCGCCGGAGACCTGGCATTCGGCCACGATCTGGCCTTTAAGTTCCGGGGAGTAGTAGTGCCGCTTGGGGCGCTGGGCGATCGTGTCGTTCGCCATAGTGTGCGTGATGTTCATCGTGCACACGATGCCTCGACACTGGGTCTATCTCAAGATGGGATTGCCGGACGCTTACATTGAAGTAACAACACTTGCCATCAATAAGCTGCCAACGCCGGTCCACAGCCTGTGTTTGATGCATCTCATCCCAAAAAACAAAACCCCCTGCCTCGTTGGAGGTCAGGGGGTTTGTCGCTGTAAGAGCCTGGCGATGACCTACTTTCACACGGGAATCCGCACTATCATCGGCGCAAAGTCGTTTCACTGTCCTG
>NZ_JAZHFR010000213.1:0-637 GCF_036541385.1 Comamonas sp. GCA5
TGGGCGGGTGCGCCCAGGGACGGCAGCAGGCCGCGCCGGCCGCAGGCCGCCAGCCCCTGGAGCCATTGGCGCCGGGGGAGCGACCAGCGGTCGGAAACCAGGGGGACGGGGGGTGCGTATCGGGAAGTCATGGCTGCTTTCTCATGCCGTTTTAAATATAAGAAAGCCAATCCTAAAAACCAAAACAACGGTATCCAAACAAGTTTTCCAACTTAGTACATGCGAAATTCCTGCTTGACAGCGCCCGGCCTCCCGCAGCCAGCCACGCCAGGCCGCAGCCATGCCCCGCCGCCACAGGTGGCGACCGACTTTCAAGCAAAATCGTGGCTCTGCCCTTGTCCCACCAGCGCAGACCGCTATCAAGCTTGAGACCTGCCATGCCCCCACGCCCCCTGTGCCCCGCCTGCCTGCGCCCTGCCGCCGCCTGCTTGTGCGGCTGCGTGCAGCCCGTGGCCAGTGCCGTGCAGGTGCTGGTGCTGCAACACCCCCAGGAAGCCGGGCACGCCAAGAACACGGCGCGCCTGCTGCACCTGTGCCTGCCAGGCAGCCGTCTGGAGGTGGGGGAAGTCTGGGAGGCGGACGCGCTGCAGGCCCTGCTGCACGCGCCCTGGCCTGGCCAGGCGCCGGGCGCCTATCC
>NZ_JAZHFR010000214.1:0-632 GCF_036541385.1 Comamonas sp. GCA5
CCCGATTGCCACGCTGGAAAACGTTCAGCAGTTGCTGGCACAGGTACTCCGTGAGGCCGATCGCATAAAAAAACCTATTGCTGATGGGACTTATCAACCAGCGATCGACTAATTGATAATAGAAAAAGGGCTCTGCGGAGCTCTTTTTAAAAAGGTGCATAATAATATTTACAAAGCAATTTATCAAGATTTTATATTCTATTAATTCTTTCCTGCAATATTATCTATAACACCCATCCATTTGCCTAAATAGATAGCAGGCGATTTTTAAATAGGTCGTTAGCCTGCCCCCTAACTGCTGCAAAGAAGATCTAAGAATGCAAGCCGGCTGTGGTCGCTCTGAATCGACCAGCTAGCCCCAGATACACTCCGACGCGTACAACTCTCTCATCACTTGCTTCGAAAGCCTGCATCTCGGAAAAACGCAGCCATTCACATCACGGATTCGATGGGCCGTAATCGCTGCACATCAGACATTGCCGGTGGAGGCTCGAACAACAGCAACAGGTCGTTAGAACGTGTTTACGATCCTTCTATGACTCGACAATAGCCGAGTGAAGAGAAAGCCCTACGCCAGCGACGTCAGCAGAGAGAAGTTTGCGCAGATCGAGCCGCTGCTGCGCAGCGTGCGG
>NZ_JAZHFR010000215.1:0-613 GCF_036541385.1 Comamonas sp. GCA5
CCGGGGTGGCCGGTGTCGCAGGCTTGGCGGCGGCGGTCGGGGCTGCAGGGGTGGCGGGTTTGGCGGGGGCCTGGCCAATCGCTGCAGGGCGCACCGACTTGCCACCCCCCATGCGCTTGGCGTGCGCCAGGGTGGGCGCGGCCAATGCGGCGATGGTGACGGCGATCACGGAAGCGGTGGTGCGGAAAGAAGTTTTCACAAAAGGTCCTGGGAAAAGACGGTCAACAAAACGAGGGCCATGTGACGACCCCAGCGCGCCCGAGCGGGTGCGCTGCAAGGACATACATGGGGGGAGGGGTGCAAATTGCAAGCCCGCAGGTCCCGTGGGTCCGGGAGGGGGCTGGCCTTTGCGGGCCGCACACGTTGAAATGTTGGCGTTATGGGTGTGAGAGCGGCGATTTTACGCGCAGCCCGCGACGCTGCAAGAAAAAATAGCGGCAAGCGCTTGAATACAAAGGGTTTCTGATGGTTTTTTGCCGGAAACCCATGCTAGTCCAGCGCAAGCCGCTTCTTTTTTGAATGTGCCCGGGCGCGGTGGCCGCGGGACAGGGCCGTGCCGCAGGCTTGGCCGGGGCTGGAGCTAGGGCTGGGGGGCCGCGCAGGCCCCCGGCGG
>NZ_JAZHFR010000216.1:0-612 GCF_036541385.1 Comamonas sp. GCA5
GACTCGATCACGCTGGACTTTCACAAGCATTTCTTCCAAAGCATATCGTGTGGTGCGTTCTTGCTCAAAGACGAAGCGAACTACCGCTTCATGCACTACGAGGCGGAGTATCTGAACTCGGCTTACGACGAAGAGCATGGCGTGCCGAATCTGGTGTCCAAATCGCTGCAAACCACGCGCCGTTTTGATGCGTTGAAGTTGTGGATGACGATTGAGGCTTTGGGTGAAGAACTCTATGGTTCCATGATTGACCACGGCGTGACGCTGACGCGTGCGGTGGCTGATCACATCAAGACTACCGACGGTTTGGAGCTGCTGGTGGCGCCGCAGTTTGCATCCGTCTTGTTCCGCGTGGTGCCCCAAGGCTACCCCGCCGAACTGCTGGATACGCTGAACCAAAACGTGGCCGACGAATTGTTTGCACGCGGTGAAGCCAATATTGGCGTGACCAAAGTGGGGCAAGTGCAATCGTTGAAGATGACCACCTTGAGCCCGATTGCCACGCTGGAAAACGTTCAGCAGTTGCTGGCACAGGTACTCCGTGAGGCCGATCGCATAAAAAAACCTATTGCTGATGGGACTTATCAACCAGCGATCGACTAATTGATAATA
>NZ_JAZHFR010000217.1:0-603 GCF_036541385.1 Comamonas sp. GCA5
CCGGCGGCGGTCGACGCCCTGCCCAGCACGGCGGCACAACGCCGCCCCGGCGCGCTGCCGGCCGCCGAGATGGACAGCAAGATCCTCAAGGCCTCCATCCTGAACGGCGCCATCGAGCTGCTGCCCGAGAACCTGTCCACCCTGGCCATCATTCCGCTGCAGATGCGTCTGGTCTACCAGATCGGCCAGAGCTATGGCTACGAGCTGGACCGTGGTCACATCAAGGACCTGCTGGCCGCGCTGGGCGTGGGCCTGACCTCGCAGTACCTGGAGGAGGCCGGGCGCAAGCTGCTGGGGGGGCTGCTGGGCAAGGCGGGCAAGGGCATCTTCGGCGGCCTGGGCAAGCAGGCCGTCAGCAGCGGCATGAGCTTTGCCAGCACTTATGCCCTGGGGCATGTGGCCAACCAGTACTACGCGGGCGGGCGCCAGCTGTCGACCGACATGCTCAAGGACGCCTACCAGCACGTGATGCAGGATGGCCGCCAGCTGTCGGGTCCCGGATGATTACGCACGTTCTTGACGAATAAATCAGGAGCTTTCATCTTCCATTTTTTGAGTGCTTGGACTGGGGCTTCATGCCCCAGTGCCTTTTGTGGCAAGTGG
>NZ_JAZHFR010000218.1:0-592 GCF_036541385.1 Comamonas sp. GCA5
GCCATCGGCATCACCATGAGCGGAGAGAAGGAGGTGCTGGGCCTGTGGCTGGCCCAGACCGAAGGGGCCAAGTTCTGGCTGCAGGTGGTCACCGAGTTGCGCAACCGGGGCGTACAGGACATCTTCATTGCCTGCGTCGATGGGCTCAAGGGCTTCCCCGACGCCATTGAGGCCGTGTTCCCCAAGGCGGTGGTGCAGTTGTGCATCGTGCACATGGTGCGCCACAGCCTGAACTACGTGTCCTGGAAGCGCAGGAAGGAGGTAGCGGCTGATCTGCGCCACGTCTACCAGGCCGCCACGGCCGAGGAGGCCGAGCTGCGCCTGGGCGAATTCGAGGCCAGGTGGGATGCAGAGTACCTGCCCATCGGCCAGTCCTGGCGCAGGAACTGGAGCCGGCTGATTCCATTCTTCGACTACCCGCCGGAGATCAGGAAGGTGATTTACACGACCAACGCCATCGAGTCGGTCAACATGGGCCTGAGGAAGCTGAGCAAGAACCGGGGTTCATTCCCCAGCGATGAGGCGCTGACTAAGTTGTTCTACTTGGCCCTGCGCAACATCAGTCAGAAGTGGACCATGCCGATTCGGGATT
>NZ_JAZHFR010000219.1:0-564 GCF_036541385.1 Comamonas sp. GCA5
CGGATGATGGTTTGCATGGCACAACTCCTGGTGAATGACGAATGAACTTCACTTACTTTGTACCTGACACTGCCCTGCAAACAGAGTCAAGAAAGTGGGAAGTCTTTCGTATTCAAATCCAATTTGAGGCGAGTGACCCCAACCCCCAGCCGTGGCTATGCCACGGCTGCCGTCTGAGGACGGCCAAGTTCAGTAAATCGATTCAAGATGGCTGCTCGGATATGCAGCTCGTTCACTTGGCGTTCAAAGGTGCGGGACATCACCCGCTCGCCCAAACGTTTGATGCAGTTCATCTTGGCTTCCACCAAGCTTCGCCGGTGGTAGCCAATCCAGCGTTTCCATATACTTCGCCCCAGCCGCCTGCACGCAGCAATCGCTGCATTGCGGCGCTCGAACACAGCACCCCTGCGCACTCGTGCATTCTTGCGGGGAGGAATGATGGGGTGTTGATTTCCACGCAGAACTGACCCGCAATTTCCATCTCAAACTGACCCACCCTTTGGCTTGAGCCGTAAGGCTCAAGATGTGGATAAGGTTTTGTTTCTCTCCTTCTTTGTGGACGGT
>NZ_JAZHFR010000021.1:0-46738 GCF_036541385.1 Comamonas sp. GCA5
CGACGGGTCTTGTTCTGGGCTTCGGTCATGGTGTCCACCTATCTGGTTTGGTGGACACCATCGTTGCCGCTTACGCCGCCGCCCTCAAGGGTGGGATGACCGTGCGCTTACGTCTAGTTTGCAGCGATTGCGGAGGTTCATGTTGGCTGCCCGAACTGCCGGTTTCAGCCAGATAGCAGTCATCCCGAGTACATCGTCAGCTAATCCTCACTGGCTGGTTTCTGGTGTGTAGCTGACAGTGAGGGCAAGCAGCCAAGATGGAGCTCAAGGTCCGCTCTCATCTGATATGAAGGGGCGTTATCGACCCTCAGGAGCCGTTGGTGCTGTAGTAGAGCGGTCATTCAGGCGTCGAGCTGTTAGCGCGACGCCCGCGGTTGCCATGGGCCCCTGACACATGAGGGCTTGCCGACCTGATGCTCGTCGCTGACGACGCCTGCACCAGTTCGTTCAGGATGCCGCACTTTGCCGCCTCACGAACGCCGGTGCACTGGTCCCGAAGCTTTTTCAATTGCTTCTCCAGCTGCCGAAGTTCGCGGATGCGCTTGGCGACATGACCGATGTGCTCATCGAGCAGCACGTTGACCTCCCCACATTCCGCTTGCGGTTCGTCCTTGAACCGCAGCAGCACACGGATCTCGTCCAGCGTCATGTCCAGCGACCGGCAGTGGCGCACGAAGGCCAGCCGCTCGACATGCTCAGGCCCGTAGATGCGGTAGTTGCCTTCGCTGCGCGGCGCCTGCGGCAGCAGGCCTTCGCGCTCGTAGTAGCGGATGGTCTCGACTTGGGTCTGCGCCGCCAGCGCCAGTTCACCGATCTTCATGCCCGTGTCCTTTCCTCAGCTTGCTGCCCTGGGCTGCAGGGCAATGATCGCCATGCCGACCAGGCAGATGCCTCCACCGACAAGGTCCCATCGCGTCGGGACCACACCGTCGACGCGCCACAGCCAGATCAGGGCCACGACGACATACACACCGCCGTAGGCCGCGTAGGTTCGGCCTGCGGCACTGGGATGCAGCGTCAACAGCCACGCGAACACCGCCAGCGATACGGCCGCCGGCAGCAGCCACCAGACCGGCCGACCTTGCGTGAGCACCAACCAGGGCAGGTAGCACCCGACGATTTCGGCAACAGCGGTGACGAAGAACAGTCCGGTGACGCGAAGGAAGTCGAACATGGATCGAAGCTCTCTACGTTTATGACGGGGGGCGCCCAACACTCGGCAGCATAGCCGCTTGACTCTGGAGCCGCTACAGGGTTTCAAATGCCGGCATCGACATTCGAAAGCCCCTCATGAGCGACTCCTGCGGCAGCCACGGCTGCGCCACCCCTGCGGCCAGCCAGAGCCCGCGCTACCGGCGCGTGCTGTGGGCGGCGCTGATCATCAACCTGGCCATGTTCGGGGTCGAACTGGCCGGCGGCCTGAGCTCGGGATCGGTGTCGCTGCTGGCCGACGCCGTGGACTTCTTCGGCGATGCGGCCAACTACGGCATCTCGCTGCTTGTGCTCGGCATGGCGCTGACCTGGCGGGCTCGGGCTGCGCTCTTCAAGGGCCTGACCATGGGCGCCTTCGGTATGTTCGTTCTCGGACGGGCCGCATGGTCGGCCGCTTCCGGCACCGTGCCCGAGCCGGTGACGATGGGCGCCATCGGCGCCCTGGCGCTGCTGGCCAACGTGTCGGTCGCCGCAATGCTCTACGCCTGGCGCGAGGGCGACGCCAACATGCGCTCGGTGTGGCTGTGCAGCCGCAACGACGCGATCGGCAACGTGGCGGTGATGGCCGCCGCGCTGGGCGTCTTCGGTGCCGGAAGCGGCTGGCCCGACCTTGCGGTCGCCTCAGTCATGGGCGTGCTGGCGCTGACCGCCGCGCGCTCGGTCATTCAGCAGGCAAGGGCTGAGCTTCGCCCCGTGCCGGCGCACGCCTGACAGGAGCGACACCATGTCCGACGCAATGCACACCCTGCTGGCCGCGACCCCGCTGCTGGATGTCCACCACCCCGACATCGAGGCGCTCGTCGCCGCCCGTGGCTGGCGCGCCCTGCGCCCCTACGACCGCATCGGTGCCGCCTACGAATTCGTCCGCAACGAGGTCGCCTTCGGCTACAACGAGGGCGACGAGCTGCCGGCATCCAGCGTGCTGGCCGACGGCATCGGCCAGTGCAACACCAAAAGCACGCTGCTGATGACCTTGCTTCGCGCGGTGGGCATCCCCTGCCGCTTCCACGGTTTCACCATCGACAAGACCTTGCAGAAGGGTGCAATCACGGGACTGGCCTACTGGCTGGCCCCGCAACGCATCATCCACAGCTGGGTCGAGGTCAGCCTCGAAGGCCGCTGGATCGCGCTGGAAGGCTTCATCCTCGATGCGACCTACCTCGCCAGCCTGCAGCGCCGGTTTCCGCAGGCCCGCCGCTTCTGCGGCTACGGTGCTGCCACGGCCGACCTGTCGGCGCCCGGCGTCGAATGGCGCGGCCAGGACACCTACATCCAGAAGGAAGGCATCGCCGACGACTTCGGTGTTTTCGACAGCCCGGATGCCTTTTACGCGCGCCACGGCTCCAATCTCTCCGGCCTCAAACGCTGGCTGTACCGGCGCGTCATCCGCCATGCGATGAACCGCAACGTCGCCCGCATCCGCGAGTCAAAGTGGTGAAACCCCACGACCTGCTCGCCTTGCATGCGCCTGGACAAACCCTGTAGCAGCTATACTCTCGGTGATGCGTCGCTTCCTCGCCATTTTCCTGCTCACCATGCTTCCGCTCCAGTTCAGCTGGGCAGCGGTGGCGACTTATTGCGGGCATGAGAGTCAGGCGAGCACGGGACACTTTGGTCACCATGACCATGACCATGAGCACCACGCCGACGCCGGCAGCGATGCCGGGCCGGCTGTTGATGCGGGTGCAGATCTGACCTCGTCCCCGGACGAGGTCGGTGGCGCGAACGGCGACAAGGCGCCAAGCGCCATGGACCTGGACTGCGGTCACTGCCACGGCACCTGCAGCGCGATGCTGACATTGCCTATGGGTCTGCCGGGTGCGCTTTCGACCGCGCTGCCCAGCGTCACCGTCGACAAAACGGGTGGTGCACACGCACCGACCCGACCCGAACGCCCTCAGTGGCTGCCCCTCGCCTGATCGGCGAGGCGGGTCTCTTCCCTTTCTGACGCCCGTTCGCGCCTGAGTGCGCGCCGCAGCCCGCGGCGCCGTCGGGCACGGCGCGACCTGTTGGTCGCCGCTTGCCGATCTCCCGTGGGTTGTTTTCAACACTGGAGCATTGGATGAGAAATCGAACTCGAACGAAGGTCTGGCTGTTGCGCGCCAGTGTGGCGGGCGCTGCGACCCTGTGCGGCACGGCCGTGGTGGCGCAGGCAGCTGCGGATGCCGCAAATGCCGCTGTGGCGCCCGCAGCAGGCAGCACGGAAGCCGCTGCAAGCCCGTTGAATCTGCGACAGGCATTCGACGCTGCCTGGTCACGCCAGCCTGAGGCGATGGCGCTGCAGGCGCGACGTGACGCCACCCGCGCCAAGCAGACAGCCGCCAAGGCCTGGACGCCGGAGCCGGCGGCACTGGAAGTCTCGAACAGGACCGACCGCCTGGGCAGCAACCAGGGCGCGCGTGAACTCGAAGTTGGCATCGCCGTGCCGCTGTGGCTGCCCGGTGAACGTGGCCGCAGCGCAGCGCTGGCCGACGCCGAGGGTGCAGCCCTCGAAAGCCGGGCCCACGCAGCGCAACTGCGCGTGGCTGCCGCGGTGCGCGATGCATGGTGGCAGTGGCAGCGTGCGCGCATCGAGGTGGCCACGGCCCGCGCGCAGCTCGACAGCACCCGCCTGATCGCCGCCGACGTGGCCCGGCGTGCGAAGGCCGGCGATCTGGCCCGCGCCGATCAGCACCAGGCCGAGGGCGCGGTGGCCAGCGGAGAGGCTGCTGTTGCGCAAGCTGAAGCAGGCCTTGCGGCGGCTCGTCAGCATATGCGAGCACTGGCTGGCGTCGCCCCGGCCTTGTCGGGTGCTGACGACACGCCGGCAGAGCCGGACCCCGGCACCACGGCAACTGAAACCGAAGCGCATGCTGCTCTGCAAGAGCTCAAGGACCGTGCCGCCATGGCGCAGCGTTCCGTCGAACTCACTGCCACCCAGTCTCGCGCCAACCCTGAGCTGACGCTGACGACCACGCGCGACCGCGGTGCGCGCGGAGACGCGTCCCAGCAGACCATCACGCTTGGCATCCGCATCCCTTTCGGCGCCGGCCCGCGTTTCGATGCCCGCAGCGCCAACGCACGCGCCGAAGCTGCCGAGATCCAGGCCCTGCTGGCCCTGGAACGTGAGCGGCTCGCTGCAGAACGGGAAGCGGCGCGCGCGCGGGTCGAGGCCTCGCGCACGCAGCTGATGGCCGCCGAACGGCGCGCGCAACTGGCCCGCGAGTCGCGCGACTTCTTCGACAAGTCCTTCCGGCTGGGCGAAACCGATCTGCCGACACGCCTGCGCATTGAGGCCGAAGCCGCCGAGGCAGAGCGCCAGGCCGCACGCACCCGCATCGAGCTCGCTTCGGCGATCTCTGCGTGGCGCCAGGCCCTGGGCCTTCTGCCCCAGTAACCGCCCGTGACGCCATTCAACGAATCCTTCAGGACATCCCCATGAACTTCCCGAATCTCCCGGCTGCACTGTGTGCTGCGGCCATCCTTGCTGCATCCCCGGCCTGGGCCGGCCCAGGCCACGACCACGGTGACGCGGCGCCCGCGGCCGTCGGCCAGGCGCTGCCGCGCTTCTCGGCCGTGTCCGAGACCTTCGAACTCGTCGGCGTGCTCAGCGGCAAGCAGATCACGCTGTACCTCGATCGCTTTGCCGACAACAGCCCCGTGCGCGGCGCGCAGATCGAGCTCGAGATCGGCGGGGCCAAGTTCAAGGCTGAGAAGCATGGCGACGACGAATACGAGGTCGTGCTGCCCGAGGCCCCCAAAGCCGGCGTTTTGCCGGTGACCGCCACGGTGACCGCCGGCAACGAGGCCGACCTGCTGGCAGGTGAACTCGACCTCCACGAGGCGGCGCACACCGAGGAGGCTGCACACGCGCACTCGTGGACGGAATACGCGGGATGGGCGGCGGCCGGCATCGCCGCACTGGCGTTGCTCGGATGGGGCGGACGTCGTGTGATGAATGCGCGCAGCGCCCGCGCAGGAGCTGCAGCATGAAGCGCACCCTGATCGCCTCCAGCTTGGGGCTGCTGATCGCCCTCACAGGGCTGGGCTCCGCCCATGCCGGCCCAGGCCACGACCACGGCGACGCCCCCGCCGCGCCCAGCGCCAACGGACCGCAGCGACAGCCTGATGGCAGCGTCTTCCTGCCCAAGCCCGCGCAGCGCCAGCTGGGTGTGCGAACCGTCGTCACCGAAGCGGCCGAACTGCCCCGCACGGTGGAACTGGGCGCCAAGGTGCTGATGGACCCGAACGCCGGTGGCAAGGTGCAGCCGCTGAACGCGGGCCGCATCGAACCCGGGCCGCGTGGCTTGCCCAACCCCGGGCAGACGGTGCGCAAGGGCGAGGTGCTCGCCTACGTCGTGCCATCGGCGGCGCCCATCGAGCGCTCCAACCAGACCGCGCAGCTCGCCGAGCTGCGTGCCGCGAAGGCCCTTGTCGACAAGCGCATCGCGCGTCTGCAGGAACTGGCCGACACCGTGCCGCGCAAGGAGATCGAAGCCGCCGAGAGCGAAGCCGCCAGCCTGTCGGCGCGGATCGCAGCGGTGGGTGGTGGCTTGTCCACGCGCGAGGCGCTGCTGGCGCCCGTATCGGGCGTGATCGCCTCGGCCAACGTCGTGGCCGGCCAGGTGGTGGATGCACGCGAACTCGTCTTCGAGATCGTTGATCCCTCGCGCCTGCGCATCGAGGCATTGGCCTTTGATGCCACCATCGCTGCCAACGTCGGCACCGCGACGATGGCCCTGGGCAACCAACGTGTGCCGCTCAGCTTCATCGGGGCCTCGCGCAGCCTGCGTGAGCAGGCGCTGCCCCTGGCCTTCCGCGCCCAAGGCGCTGCACTCAACCAGCTGGCCGTCGGCCAGCCGGTGCGCGTGTTCGTGCAGACGAAGGACAAGGTCAAGGGCATCCCGCTGCCAGTGGCCGCGCTGATGAAGAACCCGGCCAACCAGACGGTGGTCTGGGTGAAGACGGCGCCGGAACGCTTCGAACCCCGAACCGTCACCACCGAGCCCCTGGACGGTGTCAACGCCGCAGTCACCTCCGGGCTCGAACCCGGTGACCGTGTCGCGACACAAGGCGCCACCTTGATCAACCAGGTGCGCTGACATGTTCAAGTGGCTACTCGAAAACAGCCTGGCCAACAGGCTGCTGGTGCTGATCGCGGCCGTCGTGCTAATGGTCTATGGCGCGTTCACGCTGACGCGCACGCCGGTGGACGTGTTCCCCGACCTCAACAAGCCCACGGTCACGATCATGACCGAGGCCGGCGGCATGGCCGCCGAAGAGGTGGAGCAGCTGATCACCTTCCCGCTGGAGACGACGATGAACGGCCTGCCGGGTGTGGAGAGCGTGCGCTCCACCTCGTCGGCTGGCCTGTCCTTCCTCTACGTTACCTTCGACTGGAGCGTGGACATCTATCGCGCCCGCCAGCTGGTCGCCGAGCGCTTGTCGGCGATGGAAGAAGGCCTGCCCGAAGGCCTGGTGCCGCGCATGGGGCCGATCAGCTCGATCATGGGCGAGATCATGCAGATCGCGATACCGGTCGACGAGAAGAAGATCAGCCCGATGGCCGTGCGCGAGTACGCCGACTGGGTGCTTCGGCCCCGGCTGCTGGCGGTGCCCGGCGTCGCGCAGGTCATCCCCATCGGCGGCGAGGTGCGGCAGTTCCAGGTGCAGCCGAACACGGCACGCATGGCCGAACTCGGTATCACGCACGACCAGCTGGCGGCGGCGCTGCGCGGCTTCTCGGCCAACACCTCAGGCGGCTTCCTGGAGCTCAACGGGCGCGAGTACCTCATCCGCCACCTGGGCCGCACCTCGCGGCTGGAAGACCTGAGCAACCTGGCCGTGGGCAGCAACCGTGGTCAAGCGATCCTGCTGCGGCAGATCGCCGAGGTGACTTTCGCCGCGGCCATCAAGCGCGGCGAGGGCGGCTTCGAAGGCAAGCCGGCGGTCATCCTGGGCATCCAGAAGCAGCCCACCGCCGACACCATCGCGCTCACGCGCACCATCGAAGAAGCGCTCACAGGGCTGAAGGCTTCGCTACCCGCGGGCATGGAAGCACCGCGCGTGACGTTCCGGCAGGCCAGCTTCATCGAGGCCTCGATCACCACGCTGCAAGGCAAGCTGATCGGCGCGTCGGTTTTCGTCGCGGTGATCCTGTTCTTCTTCCTCGGCACGGTCCGGCCCACCGTGATCGCGCTGACGGCGATCCCGGTGTCGATCTTCATCACCGCGCTGGTCTTCCGCTACTTCGGCCTGTCGATCAACACGATGACGCTGGGTGGCCTGGCGATCGCCATCGGCGGCCTGGTGGACGACGCCGTGGTGGATGTGGAAAACATCATGCGCCGGCTGAAGGAGGACCGGGCGCGCCACCCACAGCACCGCCTGCACCCGCTGCAGCTGGTGGCCAAGGCCTCCATGGAGGTGCGTTCGGGCATCCTGTACGCCACCGTCATCATCGTGCTGGTGTTCCTGCCGCTGTTCGCGCTGCCAGGCATTGAAGGGCGGCTGTTCGTGCCGCTGGGCGTGGCCTTCATCGCCTCGACGCTGGCGTCGCTGCTGGTGTCGGTGACGGTGACGCCGGTGCTCAGCTACTACCTGCTGCCCCGCCTGAAGACGCTGGACCACGGTGACACGCGCGCCCTGGCCTGGTTGAAGAAGCGCTACCGCGGCGGCCTGCAGGCGGTGCTGAACCGCCCCAAGGCTGCCCTGACAGCCGCCGGCATGGCGGTGCTGGTGGCGGGTGCCGCCGTGCCCTTCTTCCCCACGACCTTCCTGCCGCCCTTCAACGAAGGCACATTGCTGGTGGGCATCCGCCTGAACCCCGGTGTCACGCTCACCGAGAGCTCGGCGTTGGCGCGGCAGGCCGAGGTGCTGATCTCGCAAGTGCCGGAGGTCACGCACGTCGGCCGGCGCAGCGGTCGGGCTGAACTCGACGAACACGCCGAGGGTGTGCACGTCAGCGAGCTCGATGTCGGCATCGTTCCAGCGGAGCAGCTGACGCGCACCATGGACGAGGTCCGGGCCGACATCCGCAGTCGACTGGTCAACCTGCCTGCTGCCATCGAGGTCGGCCAACCAATCTCGCACCGCATCGACCACATGCTCTCGGGTGTGCGCTCGCAGATCGCGATCAAGATCTACGGCGAAGACCTGGACGCCCTGCGCGGCCAGGCTGATGCACTGCGTGCCAAGCTGGCCACCATCCCGGGCATTGCTGACCTGCAGATCGAGAAGCAGGTGCTCGCGCCACAGATCAAGGTGCGCGTGGACTACGCGGCCGCGGCGCAGTATGGCGTGCCGGCGCCGCAGATTCTGGCCACGCTGCAGGGCCTGGTGGAAGGTGAGCGAGTGGCGCAGATCGTCGAGGGCAACCGCCGCTTTGCGCTCGTGGTGCGGCTGCCGGAGTCGGCGCGTTCGATCGAGGGTTTGAGCCAGATCCTCATCGAGACCCCCAGCGGGCGGATCCCGCTGTCGAAGGTGGCGAGCGTCGAAGACAGCGACGGCCCCAACCAGATCAGCCGCGACGACGGCAAACGGCGCATCGTGCTGTCGGCCAACGCCTCGGGCCGGCCGCTGTCGGAGATCGTGGCCGACATCCGCAAGGTGGCCGCCGAGACGAAGCTGCCCGAGGGCATGTTCATCACGCTGGGTGGGCAGTTTCAGGCGCAGGAGGAAGCATCGCGACTGATCGGATTGCTGTCCATCGTGTCGCTGACGCTGATGTTCGTGGTGCTGTACACGCGCTACCAGAGCGCCGTGCTCTCGGCTTTGATCATGGTGAACATCCCGCTGGCACTGGTGGGCGCGGTGATCGGGCTGTGGTTGTCGGGCCAACCGCTCAGCGTGGCCGCCATGGTCGGCTTCGTCACGCTGGCCGGCATCTCGGTGCGCAACGGCATCCTGAAGGTCAGCCACTACATCAACCTGATGCGCTTCGAGGGCGAGCACTTCGACCAGAAGATGATCGTGCGCGGCTCGCTGGAGCGGCTGAGCCCGGTGCTGATGACGGCGCTGGTCACGGCCTTTGCGCTGGCACCGCTGCTGTTCGAGGCCGAACGTCCCGGCACAGAGGTGCTGCACCCGGTAGCCGTGGTGATCTTCTCCGGGCTCATCAGCTCGACCCTGCTCGACACCTTCCTCACGCCCGCCATGTTCTGGCTGTTCGGCCGCAAGCCGGCAGAGAAGCTCATGGATGCCAAGGACGCCGAAGCGCTGTGAGCGCGATCTCAACGATTCCCTGTTCCCACTCCACTGAAAGGAAACTCATGAAAGCCAAGCTCTACGCTGCCGCCGTCATCGCTCTCGCCTTGGCCAGCGCCGCCCATGCCGGAGGCGCACACGATCACAGCCCCAAGCATGGCGGCGTGGTCACCGAGGCCAAGGACATGGACTACGAACTGGTCGCCAAGCCGGCTGCGATCCAGTTGCACCTGCGTGACCACGGCAAGCCGGTCGACGTGTCCAAGGCCAGCGCCAAGCTGACACTGCTCAGCGGCACCGAGAAGCAGGAGGTCGAACTCAAGCCGGCCGGCGACAAGCTGGAGGCCACGGGCAGCTTCAAGGTGGGCCCTGGCACCAAGGTGGTCGCCATCGTCACGATCGCCGGCAAGCCGTCAGGAACCGTGCGGTTTGCGCTGAAGTAGGGCGGGCTCGAACATGAGCAAAGCCCAACTCCCCCAGCGCAGGACCCTGCTGATCGGCCTGGCGGCAGCGGGCCTCGTGCCCCTGTCCGGTTGCATGACGAAGCCCCTCCGCCCGGTCAATGCCGACGGCACCTACTGCTATCGCATCGGCAAGAGCTACCGCCCCAAACTGACCTGCACACCGACGGCGGTTCCGACCGATGCCGTCGAAGCCGATGCCAAGCGCTTCGAGGCCGATCCGGCGTCCCTGACCGTGTACGTGCTGCGCCGCCGCTGGGCGGATGCCAGCCTGATGGTGCCCGTGACGGTGGACGGCGCGGCCAGCATCGCAACCATTCCCGAGTCTCTGGCCCGCCTGCGCCTGAAGCCGGGCGAACACCGCCTGTCGGCGCAATGGGAGGGCCGAAGCGTGGACATCAGTGTCCAGGGACGAGCCGGTGACCTGCGCGTCGTCGAACTCATTGGTTCGGGTTGGACCTGGGGAACGAGCTTCAGCTGGGAGGCCGCTCAGACCGATGAGGTCAAATCGCGGGCGCAGGCGTCGAAACTCGTGGCCGATCTCGACCTCCGGCGTTGACGCGAACGCATCCCGACACCTGACACCACCGTGACCCCCACGATCCGAAGCTCCTTGTTTCATCCGGGTGTCGCCGCAGCGCTGGCGGCTGCGGCGCTGTTTGGCGCCGGCACGCCGATGGCCAAGCAGCTGCTGGGCACCGTGGATCCCTGGCTGCTCGCGGGACTGTTGTACCTGGGCTCCGGCGTCGGGCTGGCGCTGTGGCGCCTTTTCACGCGCGCTGAACCGGTGAAGCTAGCAGCCAATCAACGGGGCTGGCTCGCCTGCGCTGTGGTCGCGGGCGGGGTCGTAGGCCCGCTGTTGCTGATGTTCGGCTTGTCGCGCATGCCCGCGTCGGGCGCATCCTTGCTGTTGAATGCAGAGGGCGTGTTCACGGCCTTGCTGGCGTGGTCTGTCTTCAAGGAGAACTTCGATCGGCGCATTGCACTCGGGATGGTGGCCATCGTCGCCGGCGCGCTGGTGTTGAGCTGGCCCGGCGAGGCGCGCATCGGCGAGGCCTGGCCTGCGCTGGCCGTGCTGGGCGCCTGCGCGGCCTGGGCGGTGGACAATAACCTGACCCGCAAGGTGGCGCTCGCCGAGGCGACGTGGATTGCGTCGATCAAGGGGCTTGTCGCGGGCAGCGTGAACCTGGCACTCGGACTGGCCGTCGGCGCGTCCTTGCCGCCAGTGCCGTGGCTGGCCGGTGCGTTGCTGCTCGGACTCGGGGCCTACGGCATCAGCCTGACCCTGTTCGTGGTGGCGCTGCGGTACCTGGGTACCGCCCGCACGGGAGCGTACTTTTCGGTGGCACCCTTCTTTGGCGCAGCGCTTGCGGTGGCTTGGCTTGGCGAGCCGGTCACGCCGGGTCTGCTGTTGGCGGGTGCCTTGATGGCCGCTGGGGTGTGGCTGCATCTGACCGAGCGTCATGACCACGCGCATGCCCACCATGCCGAGGAGCATGACCATGAGCACGAGCACGACGAGCACCACCAGCACGAGCACGCAGAGGGTACCGTCGCTGGCCGCCACTCACATCCCCATCGGCACGAACCCCTGACCCACGCGCACGCACACTTCCCGGACGCGCACCATCGGCACGGCCACTGAGTCTGCGGGTGCACCAAGCCTGGATCGTGAGGCTTGTGGACTGACTGCTTCAGGTGATCGAGGCCTCCGTCCGCTTCTGGCCGAGAGCGCCATTTCGCTCAAGACCCCGAAAGCAGTCGCTGGTTGGTTTGCTCCTGCCAGTGGTTGACAGCTTTGGGGAGCCACGACGATCACGTGCTTCCGGCCAGAAGCAGTCCTTGCAGGCTTTCCCACAGTCGGCTGAGTCAGGCTGGTTGCCTGACGCCGCTGTCGCTCCAGTCAGGGAGTCGCGATTAGCAGGACCTGCCACTGCCGTAGCCGAGAGACTGTGGCAAGTCTTCCTATGAAATGCCGGTGTGCAGCACAAACAAGATGCGATTGAGTGCGGTTTTATTGCTCACGCCGAGCTTGCGTGAGCCGCCTTTGGCGGAAGGAGTGAAGGGCGAAATCAGGGGCTGCAGTTGTCGCCACAGCTCTTTGCCAACGGTTTGTTTGCCATGAGGGAGCGATGCATAAATGCTTCGCATCGGTCTCAAAGGAAAGTGGTGTTAGGTTCTGAAAACATCGCTTTTGCGGCTAACACCATGCGATGGTCAATAAATTTTAATTTTTTATTCTTTTTTGAGGCCGATTTCCTGGACAAATGGACAAGCCAACTTTGAGAATCATGGGCACAGAAGGAGTCCTTTGATGGCCGCATATTATTTTTCCACTCAGCCATCCGAAACTATTGCCGTGCTACTGGCCAGTCCCCGCGCGCAAGCCGCCATGGCAGTGCGTGGTATACAGCTTGCTGCCCAGCAAGCACCTGCCGTTTTCCTGCGCCCTTGCGTCCGCGATGGCGTTGTGGTCTGCGAAAGCATACAAACGCCGCGCACGGCTTACGACCTCCCTGCTCTGGCCCAGCTAACCACCAATTGGCTGCTGTTGACCGACCAACACACCGAGGTGCCGCTGTCTGGGCAAGCGGTAAAAACGGTGCACATCGATGGGATTGCCGATGCCGATATCGCGCAATTTATCGATTTTTTGCTGCGCCACTACAACTTTGACGTGCAGTCCGTGCTGACCGAAGCCGATCTGGACGACTTCTTTGCGCAGTCGCGCATACGCTACGGCTCTGCCGCGATTCGCTGCGACAGCCCTGAGCAGTTCCAGGCCGATATCGACCAGGCTTTTGCAACCATGGCCCCGCTGTTGCGGACGGCAACGAAATATGCCCATATCGTTTTGGAAGGCGAAAAAGCAAAGTTACGACTTTCCATGGGTAGGTATATTCAACAACGGCTGAAGGACTACCCTATCAGCTCCCCCGCATTTTCCAGCACCTACAGCGAACATACGGCTCCCGCCATCCACTGCCATTTTTTACTGTCCCACTGAAACTGCCCCAATGTCTGTCATCACTCCTGCCCACACGGTTCTAGATATTCTGCAGCCTTGGTTTGCACAGAAATCCCACACCTTGCATGCGTTCAGTGCCAGCACGGCATCGTATGAAGAATGGCTGAACTGGGAGCTGTTTGCTGCTTTTCTGCAGCATGGATACCACTGCGAAGGCCGCCCCAGTTACCAACAACTGGGCGATCACTGTCTGAAATCCTTGAAAGGGGATTTGCTCGCCACCCGCCCAGACACACAAGATAAATATCTGATCGAAGTGGCGTTGGTGGGCGCTGGCACGCAAAACAAATGGCGCGAAAAAATACAGCGCGATCATGAAAAATTGCAGCAACTGCAATTGCGCGATGCCAGCCAAAAACTCCACCGCATTCAGCTGGTGTTCCTGGCCTCTTGCGAAGAGCAGGATTTGGTGCACAGCTGGGATGAATGGCTTCAAGGCATCACGTTTTACCGAGACCACCGCGCCCACTGCGCTGCAACCATTGCCCTGAACCACCCCGGTATGGCAACGCAAGGCGAAGCAGCACTGCTGCTGTGGAATGTATAGCGGCTTAAACAGAGAAAACAGCGGTCCTGACCTAACCACCGCGCCTTAGAGACGACTCTAAACCGCTCACGCGGTAGTCCGGTAAGAAGGCCATGAGCGGCAATATACATCGTGCCTCGCCGGACATGGCCATCGTTGAATATCTGCGCAGCTTCCAGCTCTACTTGGTGGATGCTGGCACCTCCCCGATGCCCCAGGGGGGCTATCTCAAGCTGAGGACAGCCATATGGTGTCCAAGATTTATGCCACATCTCTGGTGTGGGGCAGTTTTGCGTGGAAATCAACAGTGCAAAGAGCGCGTGGAATGTATGCAAGCAACCATCAGCACAACCGCGCTGATGGCCGTCCGCTACTCAACGCGGCCTTTACCTGTTGGCAGAAAACTCAAGCCAGGCTTGGGCCAAAGCATCCATCACCGCCTCCGATACCCACTTGCTTTCCAAGTAGCTGCGCGTTTGTCGCAGTGAAGCCTCTATCGGGAAGCCTTTGTCATGTGTGATGTCATAGGCCAAATCACCCACAGGGTCATCACGGCTGGCCTGCTTTTCCAGCCAGCGATAAAAGCGGCTGCGGCTTGCTGCACTTGCTTTTTGCTCTGCCACCAGTGCGGCCAGCTCGGCGGCAAATAGGTTGTGTGCACTACGGGGCGGTAACTGCGTCGTGCCGTATCAGCGGGCCACTTGGCATACGCCTGCAGCTTTATTTGTAGCTGCTCGGCGTGGTTGCGTCGCAAAGTGGTCTGGGCTGGCAAAAATATCGCACATTGAGCAGTAGTACAGCGTGCGGTCTTCTTCATAGCAGTCGCCATGCGCATACCATCGTACTTGTTTGATGAAGTTTGGAATGATTTTGTAGAGATCGCTACAGCATTGCAGCATTCATGACGGTGCTCTAAGCTGCTGCCATGACTCTCACTTCGGACTCCTGGCTGGCTCTGATCATCAGCCTCCCCGCCTCAAGCGCTACGCCACGCATGCGGATTTGGCGCGCCGTGAAGGCATTAGGCTGTGCTGCCTTGCGCGACGGTGCCTACCTGCTTCCAGCGCAAGTTGAGCAAGCTGCGCAATTGCAAGCCCTTGCCGACGATGCGCTGCAGGAAGGTGGCCAAGCCTGGCTGCTACAGGTGCGAGCGCGCGATATAGCCGAACAAGCCACTTTCCAGGCGCTCTTCGACCGAACGGTCGACTACACCCCCTGGCTGGAAGAACTGGCCCAAGCGCGTCAGACACTTTCTGGCCTGAGCGCGACCGAGTTGGGCCGTGTGCAGCGCAAGCACGCGCGGGCCTATGAAGCCATCCGCAGGATCGACTTCTTCCCTGCAGAAACCTCGATCCGCGCCGAAGCCCAGTGGCGGGACTTCAACAACGCCATCGAAGCCCTGCAGTCGCCGGGCGAACCACAGGCCACTGCTGGACGCATAGCCCGGCGCGATCGCATGCAATACCAAGGACGTCTCTGGGCGACGCGCCGCAATCTCTGGGTAGATCGCGTGGCCAGTGCCTGGCTCATCCAGCGCTTCATCGACCCGCACGCACGCTTCCAGTGGCTGGAGGCACCGGCCGACTGCCCTGCAGATGCGCTGGGCTTCGACTTCGATGGCGCGACCTTCACTCATGTGGGCGAGCGCGTGACCTTCGAGGTGCTGCTCACGAGCTTTGGCTTGGAAGGTGACAGGGGTCTCTCGCGCCTCGCGGAGATGGTTCATGCGCTCGACGTAGGCGGTGCGACCACGCCCGAGGCCTGCGGCTTCGAGGCTGTTCTGGCCGGAGCGCGCAAGCGCTGGCCGGATGACGACGCGCTGCTGGTCGACATCGGCGGCGTACTCGATTCGCTCCACGCCCATTTCTCCAGCCCGCGCAAGCCGTAGGCATCAACAACTGCAAAGACCCATATGAACGACCTCAACACAACAACGGCGCCCGAAGCCAGCGCCTCAAGTTCCCCCGGCTACACGCTCTGGCAGCTCGTGCGCTACATACTGGCCCTGGGCACCTGGGGCTTTGGCGGTCCCGTGGCCCTGGCGGGCTATATGTACCGCGATCTGGTGGAAAAGCGCCGATGGATCACCGAAGCGGACTACAAGGAGGGCTTGGCCCTCGCCCAACTGATGCCAGGGCCGCTAGCCGCACAGCTGGCCATCTACCTGGGCTATGTCCATTACCGGTTTCTGGGCGCGTCCCTCGTAGGGATCGCCTTTGTCGTCCCGTCCTTCTTCATGGTCGTGGCGCTTGGCGCGGCCTATGTCGCCTACGGCGGCATCGGCTGGATGCAGTCGGTGTTCTATGGCGTGGGCGCCGCAGTGATCGGCATCATCGCCATGAGCGCCTACAAGCTGACGACCAAGAGCATCGGCAAGGACAAGCTGCTGTGGCCTATTTTCCTGATCAGCGCAGCCGTCACGGTGATCACCAAGTCGGAAGAGGTCTGGCTGTTCCTCGGTGCTGGCGTGCTGGTGTGGTTCTGGCGTGCACCCCCTGCATGGCTCAAGCGCGGCGGCAATTTGAACGGCGTGGCGGCCCCACTGGTCGGAATGTTCGCGCTCAGCACCATCGACTGGACCAAGCTCAAGCAGATCGGTCTGTACTTCGCTTATGCCGGCAGCTTCGTTTTCGGCAGCGGCCTTGCGATCGTGCCCTTCCTCTACGGCGGTGTCGTCAAGGAGTACGGCTGGCTGACCGACCAGCAGTTCGTGGATGCAGTGGCGGTGGCCATGATCACGCCGGGCCCGGTGGTGATCACTACGGGCTTCATCGGCTACCTGGTCACAGGCTTCTGGGGCGCCGTGGCAGCGGCAGCCGCCACCTTTGTGCCTTGCTATCTGTTCACGGTGATCCCCGCGCCGTACTTCAAGAAATACGGCAAGCGCCCGGATGTCATCGCCTTTGTCGATGGCGTCACGGCCGCCGCCATCGGCTCCATCGCGGGCGCAGTGATCGTCATCGGTCAGCGCTCCATCTCCGACTGGATCACCGCAGCGCTGGCAATCGCGACCGCAGCCATCTTGTGGCGCTTCAAGAAGCTCCCTGAACCCGTCATCGTGGTTGCGGCAGCCCTCATCGGCCTGGTCGTCCACCCGCTGGTTACGCACGGCTGATTGGAGAGTACCATGCAACGCATCTTGATTGGTATCACCGTGGCTGCGCTGGCTTCCAGTGCGAGTGCGCTGGCTCCAGGCTTCGATGGCACTGTCCTTGGCGCATCTCCTCACTATTGGAGCTGCGGCGTCACTGGCGGAGGTACACCCCATTGGGTCATCACTACCGAGCCCGGCTCCACTCACTCTGACAGGGTGTTGCTGCAGGATGGGCGTGGCACCTATCCCTGGTGCGTGAAAGTCGGAACCTCGATCACCGACGGCTTTGTCGAAACACGGTTCAAGCCCCTGGCGGGCCGGGAAGACCAGGCAGGCGGCGTCGTCTGGCGCTGGAAAAACGCCGACAACTATTACGTCGCCCGCGCCAATGCTCTGGAGAACAACGTCTCGCTGTATTACGTCGAGGGTGGCAGTCGCAAGACCATCAAGTACATCGATGCGCCAGTGGCCCCTGCCTCCTGGCACACCCTGCGAGTCGAATTCTCCGGAACGCATATCGCGGTTGCGCTGGACGGCAAGCTCTACATCGAGTTGGACGACAGCCATATCTCCGGCCCTGGCGCTGCTGGCGTCTGGACCAAGGCCGATAGCGTGACCGCCTTCAGTCGCTTTCACGCGGGTTCAAGCAACTAACGACATCCCCACACAGGAGCATCCCATGGATATGCAACCCCGCCCCCTTGCCCTGAACCCGGCGACCCTCAACGGCCTGTCGGAGACTCTGATCGTCAGTCACCACGCGAACAACTACACCGGGGCCGTCAAGCGCCTGGGCGCCATCCGCCAGCAGTTGACCCAACTGGACTGGCCAAGTGCGCCGGTGTTCACGGTCAATGGACTGAAACGCGAGGAGCTGATCGCCGCCAACTCGGCTTGGCTCCATGAGCTGTACTTCGACTCGTTGGGCGGTGACGGCGCCTTGCCAGATTCGGGCCTGACCGTAGCCTTGGCGCGCGACTTTGGCAGCACCGACCGCTGGCGCGCGGAGTTCACCGCACTGGCCAAGGCCATGGGCGGCGGCTCGGGCTGGGCACTGTTGTCCTGGTCTAACCGAGAGTCACGGCTGATCACCCATTGGTCTGCCGACCACACGCATCTGCTCGCCGGGGCTACGCCGATCCTGGCGCTGGACATGTACGAGCACGCCTACCACATGGACTTCGGCGCCAAAGCGGCCTCCTATGTGGATGCCTTCATGCAGAACATCCGCTGGAAGGAAGTTGCGCGGCGCTACGGTACGGCCGTCGAGGCCGACGCGCTGCCCTGGTCGGTGCCTCCCGAGGCCGTTCGAGGCAGCGTGCAGCTCATCGACGTGCGCAGGGCCGCAGGCTACGCAGGGGCCGCCGACCGCGTGGCTGGGGCCACGTGGCACGACCCCGCCCGGTTGGCCGAATGGAGCGCTGAGCTCGATGTATCCCAACCCGTCCTCGTGTACTGCGTGCACGGCCATGAAGTCAGCCAGTCCGTGGCGCTCGCGCTGCGGGCACGTGGCTTCGATGCGCGCTATGTGGCAGGTGGCATCGAGGCCAGTCGCGCTGCCGGTGTGGCGCTGGATGCGAAGGAGTAAACCATGCAATGGATCACCCGCGAACGGCCAAAGATCGACCGCATCGCCTGCCCCTGGCTGATCGCACGTTTCATCGACAAGGCTCCCGAGTTCCTCTATGTGCCTGCCAGCGAGGTGCTGAGCACCGCCAAGGCCACTGCCGCCATCCCCTACGACATCCCGAATGTCGAGTTGAGCCACGTGGGCGAGTTGTGCAGCTTCGACGCCTTCCTGGCGAAGTACAAGCTTGACGACCCGGCGCTGCTCCAATTGGCTTCCATCGTGCGCGGTGCTGATACATCGCAACTCGACCTGACACCGCAATCCGCAGGGCTCTACGCGCTGTCGCTGGGCCTTTCCCACAACTTCAGCGACGACCACGAAATGCTCCAGCACGGCATGGTGATGTACGACGCGCTCTATGCGTGGTGCCGCTCTTGCCAAGCCGAGACGCACAACTGGCCGCCGACCATGACTGCCTAGTCACCTAGACCGAGACCATCAAAATGTTTGCCTTCTCCCTACAACCCCAGGCCCGTCATCGAGCCTTGGTCTCCCGGCTCGTGCTCGCCGTATGTGTTCAGGCTATAAGCCTGACTGCCGCTTCAGCCGCAGTTGGGCATGGCGAGCTCACCGGCTCGCAAATTCACGCCGCAATCGTCGGCAAGTATGTGACCGATGACCACCATTGGGGGCACAAGTATTTCCCTGATGGGCGCGTTGAGCGGCTTGAGAACGAGCGATTGAAATCAGCTCACTGGTCTATCAAGAACGACCGGCTGTGCTTGCTGCAACCAGAGATCAGCAAGGTCGAACCGATCTGCTACCGAGTGGTGCGTGACGGGAAAGAGTTGCAGTACGTGGATGACAGCAACTATGTGGTTTTCCGAGGCCTGGTGAGGCCCATGCCCAAGCGGGGGTAAGGGACGCGAAGGGGCATACATGCGCTCCATGTCTTCCGCTTCATGAACGGTGACTACAAGCTTTGAGCGGCCACAAGGATCACTGTAGCCCTCTCTTTTCTCTCTCAGTTGAGGCCACAGTCAAACTCAGTGCTCGGAGGACTGCTATAGAGTGGTCTCGTTAGAGGAATCTTGACTGAAGCAAATAGTGCTGATGTTCAAGGTGTATGAGTGGAAGCAGGTGTTCTTGCCCAATAGTTAAGACCAATACAGCAAGTCTGAAAGGGCTAGGTCTCAGCGATAAAAACTGATGACGGTACTTTTGACGGTAAGGCCATTTTTCATAGAAACTCTAGTCAGTCCAGCGTAGCGTATTGAAGTGCGAAGAAGACCGACATGTTGTTTCAATTGACAATTGAGTGGGAGTGACGGGCACTGGCTGGCAATGTCTAGCAACGGCAGGCATTTCGGCTGAGGGTAAAAGAACTTTCCGCTAAGCGATAGACTGTATGTAAACACAGTATTGCAAGGACGCGGAACATGCCTCATGTGGCGGCCAGGACGGCCAGCCGGGATCGGGATACTGGTCGTTACCAGAGCCACCGACCCGAGCAAACCCTTCTCTATCAGATCGTTGACGAGTATTACCCGGCATTCGCTGCGCTTATGGCAGAGCAGGGAAAGGAATTGCCGGGCTATGTGCAACGGGAATTTGAAGAATTTCTCCAATGCGGGCGGCTGGAGCATGGCTTTCTACGGGTTCGCTGCGAGTCTTGCCACGCCGAGCACCTGGTCGCTTTCAGCTGTAAGCGTCGCGGTTTCTGCCCGAGCTGTGGGGCGCGGCGGATGGCCGAAAGTGCCGCCTTGCTGGTTGATGAAGTACTGCCTGAACAACCCATGCGTCAGTGGGTGTTGAGCTTCCCGTTTCAGCTGCGTTTCCTGTTTGCCAGCCGGCCCGAGATCATGGGGTGGGTGCTGGGCATCGTTTACCGCGTCATTGCCACGCACCTGGTCAAGAAAGCGGGCCATACCCACCAAGTGGCCAAGACGGGCGCGGTCACCCTGATCCAGCGTTTTGGATCGGCGCTCAATCTGAATGTTCACTTCCACATGCTGTTTCTCGACGGTGTGTATGTCGAGCAATCCCACGGCTCAGCGCGTTTCCGCTGGGTCAAGGCGCCGACCAGCCCAGAGCTCACCCAGCTGACGCACACCATCGCCCACCGGGTGGGTCGCTATCTGGAACGGCAAGGCCTGCTGGAACGGGATGTCGAAAACAGCTATCTGGCCTCGGATGCGGTGGATGACGACCCGATGACACCCCTGCTGGGGCACTCGATCACTTACCGTATCGCTGTCGGTTCACAGGCGGGGCGAAAGGTGTTCACTTTGCAAACTCTGCCGACCAGTGGTGATCCGTTCGGTGACGGGATTGGCAAGGTAGCCGGGTCCAGCCTGCACGCCGGCGTGGCGGCCAGGGCCGATGAACGCAAGAAGCTCGAACGGCTGTGCCGGTACATCAGCCGCCCGGCGGTATCCGAGAAGCGGCTGTCGTTAACACGAGGCGGCAACGTGCGCTACCAGCTCAAGACGCCGTACCGGGACGGCACCACGCACGTCATTTTCGAACCATTGGATTTCATTGCAAGGCTGGCCGCCCTGGTACCGAAGCCCAGAGTCAACCTAACCCGCTTCCACGGGGTGTTCGCACCCAACAGTCGGCACCGGGCGTTGGTCACGCCGGCAAAACGGGGCAGGGGCAACAAGGTCAGGGTGGCTGATGAACCGGCAACACCAGCACAACGGCGAGCGTCGATGACATGGGCGCAACGGCTCAAGCGTGTTTTCAATATCGACATCGAGACCTGCAGCGGCTGCGGCGGCGCCATGAAAGTCATCGCCTGCATTGAAGACCCTATAGTGATCAAGCAGATCCTTGATCACCTGAAGCACAAAGCCGAAACCAGCGGGACCAGGGCGTTACCCGAAAGCCGGGCGCCACCGGCTGAGCTGCTCCTGGGTCTGTTTGACTGACGAGCCTGAAGGCCAACGATACCAATCAAAATGCTGCGTTCACAGCGCCGCGGCAGGGATCCGCCGTGCTGGTTGTCGGAAAAGGAGCCGCTAGTGGGAAAGAGGAGGGTAAATTTTCAGCGTTGCTGGCTCCCCGTCAGCCGGATTGGGTTGCATCGCAGGGGTGTCGAAAGAGTCAACTGCGGTCCAAAGCTGTTGGACTTGGGTGAAAAGGGCGTTTATTCTTCCTATACGTTGTCGGCAGCGGGCCAAAAAGGAATACGTCCATGCCCATCGAGGTGAAACCGGCTGTGAGCGCGGGTTCAAGCATATAGCCCGACAGGCGCGTATCCTTGCCGATCACGACACGATGGCGGTGGTCACCGCGACGAAAGACACGGCCAGCCGCCATGCCGACGCGCAAGGCGGTTTCCGCCGTCATCGCGCCTTCGTTGGCTTTGCCACGAATACCGTCTGTGCCGAAATATTTGCGCACCATAAGGTCGATTATCCTGTCGTCGGGTCGCCCTCAAAGGGGACATGCCTGCTGAACCGCGAATATAGAGAAATATCCCGAATGTGCAGTTAACGAATTCTTGCGGTTTCTTTCAGCGCCGCCAATACCGCCAGCCCGTCGCGCAAGGGGCGCGGCTCGTGTGTGCGGATGAAGTCAGCTCCACCTGCGGCGGCGGCAAGCTCTGCAGCGAGTGTCGCGGCCCCGACATCCCCCGGACCACGGCCTGTGAGCGCGCGCAGAAAGGATTTGCGCGAAACAGACAGAAGCACCGGCAAATCGAAGCGCAGCCGCAATTCATCGAACCGCGCCAGCACCGAGAGCGAGGTTTCGGGAGCAGCCCCCAGAAAAAACCCCATGCCGGGATCAAGGACAAGGCGGTTGCGTTTGATACCGGCACCCGTCAGCGCCGCGATGCGCGCGTCAAAGAACGCCGCAATGTGATCCATGATGTCGCCAGCGGGTGCCTCGCGCCGATCTGCCTGCCCGTCTTGCACCGAATGCATAACGACGAGTTTGGCAGATGATTTCGCCAATTGCGGATAGAACGCAGCGTCTGGAAAACCGCGAATATCATTGAGATAGGCCACACCACGCGACAAGGCATAGGCTTGCGTCGCGGGTTGATAACTGTCGAGCGAGACGGGAATGCCATCTGCCTTGAGCGCGTCCAGCACCGGCGCGATACGCGCGATTTCTGTGTCGGACGAAACAGGCGCGGCGTCGGGATTGCTGGATGCCGGACCGAGGTCGATCACATCTGCCCCCTCGGCCATCAGCTTACGCGCCTGCGCAATGGCTGCGTCTGGCGCCAGATACCGGCCTCCATCGGAGAAACTGTCCGAGGTTATGTTGACGATGCCGAAAATGATGAGCGATTTATTCATGGGGGCTTCTATAATAATAATAATCGAGCATGAGTCTCATACGGATGCTCGGGTCGAAAGGGAATCCCCAGGCGAGTAACCTGTTTGCGGTGATCCATTAGCTGCAGGAGCAGAAGAGCATACATCTGGAAGCAAAGCCAGGAAAGCGGCCTATGGAGCTGTGCGGCAGCGCTCAGTAGGCAATTTTTCAAAATATTGTTAAGCCTTTTCTGAGCATGGTATTTTTCATGGTATTACCAATTAGCAGGAAAATAAGCCATTGAATATAAAAGATAAAAATGTCTTGTTTACAATAGAGTGGGAATGATCCCGCGTCCGGCACTGCCCGGCACGATCTAGCAAAAAATGCCCTGAAGCCCGCGTAATTGCGGGCTTTTGGCTTTTTGGGTTTGGCAAATTCGGGTAGCGTTCTGCATCGCCAAGCACGGTGTTTGTGTGGCATGGTACGGGGTATTGACTGCATCTAATGCCATGCATGACGCTCAATACCATGTCCCTTGCCTCAGTGTTGGCATGGTATCGAGTTGGCCTAAAGGCCCCGGTTTTACTGGGGATGGGCGTTGTTGCATAAAACCAGCGGCAACAGCTGGTAGGCTGACGTCATGAGTGAAAGTAAGCGCCCGCGTGGCAAGTACAAGACGACAAACTGGGCGGACTACAACGCCTCACTCAAGGCCAGAGGTTCGCTGACAGTTTGGCTGGACAAGGACATGCAGTGGTACGCCACTGTCAGCGGCAAACGTGGTCGTCAACGCACCTTCTCCGATGCGGCAATCCAGTTCTGCCTGAGCATCAAATGCTTGTTCGGACTGGCCCTGCGTCAAAGCTTGGGGCTGGTCGAAAGTCTGTTGCGCTTGGCGGGCCTGGACTGGCGGGTGCCAGACTTCAGCACCGTGTGCCGGCGCCAGAAAGACTTGAGCGTTAAGCTGCCTTACCGACCCAGCACAACGGCACTGGATTTGCTGGTCGACAGCACCGGCATCAAGTTCCTGGGTGAAGGCAAATGGAAGTGTAAAAAGCACGGTGCCGAGTACCGGCGCCAGTGGCGCAAAGTACACTTGGCCATCGATGCCCGCACGCTGGACATCCGTGCCATCGAGGTCACTGACAACGGCACGGGCGATGCGCCCATGTTGCCGGAACTTCTCAGCCAGATACCGCCAGATGAACCCATTGCCAGTGTCGGCGGCGATGGTGCTTACGACACCAAGGCATGCCATGCAGCGATAGCGCTGCGCGCTGCGCAATGCGCAAGCCATCATCGCGCCACGCAAGAATGCGCGAGCATGGAAGGGCACGCAAGCCGGGGCGAGCTCACGCAACGAAGCCCTGCGTGCCTGCCAGCGGCTGGGTCGCCGGATTTGGAAGAAGTGGAGCGGGTACCACCGACGCAGCCTGGTGGAGACGAAGATGAATTGCTTCAAACGACTGGGCGAGCGGGTCATGGCCAGGACGTTCGAGCGTCAGGTGACGGAGTTGCACATCCGCGTGGCGCTGCTCAACCGATTCAGTCAACTCGGGCGCCCGGTGACAGTGGTCTTGGGGTAAGCCCGTCTGGGGTTGGGGTCATGCCGTCTCCGACGGGAGTTGTGCAACAAGGCCTGCTCATCCGACAAGTTGTACAGGCGTTTGAGCACCAAGATACGCACCATCACCTCTGTCGGATAGGCCGGGCGACCTCCTTTGCGGCCATCGCTGCGTTCTATCAAGGCATCCGCTAAGCCTGCCAGCTCGCCAAAATCAATGTGGCGGGCAATGACTTGCAAGGGATCGCCTAGCTCATCAAGCGTTCCTTTACGGCTGCTATCTGCAAACAGGTCGAACTTGAGGGCGCTGCGTGGGCTGGACATGCGCTGAATCTACCGCATGCCAGCCTTGAACAGGCTTCGAGGGAGGTTTTGAGAGGTGCCCAGGTGCGGGGCCTTTGAGGTCCGCCCGGGCGCAGCGGTTTTCTACAATACCGGCCTGCGGGGCTACGCCAAGTGGATGCACAGGCGTGGCCCTTTTTCTTGTGGTGCACTTGCCAGTTTTGCGGCGATGCCGTGGTTGGCCAACCTGTTTTCATGCGTTTGTTTGCTTCGATTTCCGAATTTTTCCGCGACAACTACCCTTCTGCCGACCGGCTGGGTGTGCCGGTGGCGCGCTGGCGGCAGAGCATCTACCGCACGGTGTTCGAGAGCAACACCGAGATGGGCAAGCGCTTCGAGCGCCGGCTGACCCTGGCCATCGTGCTGAGCCTGTGCGTGGTGATTGCGCACAGCATCCCGGCGATTGCGCAGGACTGGCGCATGTACTACCTGCTGCGGGGGCTGGAGTGGCTGTTCACCATCGGCTTCACGGTGGAATACGCGCTGCGCCTGATCTCGGTGCGCCGGCCCTGGCGCTACGCGCTGAGCTTTTACGGGCTGGTCGACCTGCTGTCCATCGTGCCCACCTACCTGGCCATCTTCTACCCGGAGGCGCATTTCCTGGCGGCGGTGCGGGCGCTGCGCCTGGTGCGCACCTTCCACATCTTCCCCATCTTCCGCAACTTCCTGAACGAGTACCTGATGCTGGGGCAGGCGCTGCGGGCCAGCGGGCGCAAGATTTTCGTCTTCCTGAGCGTGGTGGCCCTGATCGTCTTCGTGATGGGGGCGATGATCTTCGTGATCGAGGGGCCGGAGCACGGCTTCACCAGCGTGCCCATGGGCATTTACTGGGCGATTTCGACCGTCACCACCGTGGGCTACGGCGATGTGACACCGTCCACGCCGCTGGGGCGGATCTTTGCCTCAATCATGATGCTGCTGGGCTGGGGCGTGCTGGCCGTGCCCACCGGCATTGTGGGGGCCGAGCTGTCGCGCAATGTGGGCACCAAGGCCAGCCTCAAGGGGGTGGACTGCGAGGCCTGCGGGCTGGAGCGGCACGAGGACGATTCGCGCTTTTGCCGCCGTTGCGGCACACGCCTGGTGCTGCCGGGCAGTGCGCCGCGTTCCATGGGCGCGGCCGCGGCGGCCGCCCGGCCGGTGGACGAAGCAGCGGCGTCTGGCGTGGACCGTGCCGAGGCCCAGGCGTGAGTGGGCCGGCGCGCTTCATGGCAACATGTGGTGTGGCCGCCGCAGCAAGTGCCGGCGGGCAAGTTTTTGACATAAGAAGGTGCGTATGAAACAGTGGATAGGGGTGGCCCTGGGGGTCTTGGTGCTGGCCGGTTGTGCCAGCAGTGGCAAAGGCGGCACCGAGGCGGTGGTGCAGGTGCAGGAAGACAAGGCCACGCAGGTGAAAACCGTGGCCTTCGCCCCGCTGCCCATGGACTGTGGGCGCGTGGCGCACTGCCCGACGCTGGGCGTGCGCTGGAGCAGCACCACGCCGAACCGTGCCACCTTGCTGGTGGGCACCTGGGGCGGACAGGCCCAGATCGAGGCGATCGAGTTCAATGCACGGCCACATGCGCCGTTGCGGGTGCGCTCCAAGGCCAAGGATGCGTCGGGCCTGCCCGGCGTGACCGCCTTCGACGTGCCCATGGACACGCTGGAGCGCGTGGCGCTGGGCTCGGCCGCCTGGGTGCGGCTCACCACCACGGGCGCGGTGATCGAGGAGAACCTGTACACCGGCGAACGTTCCAGCCGCGCCGCCGATGCGCTCAAGCGCCTGATGTACGAAGCCTACAAGGGCACGGACAAGGAACTGTCCCTGGGCCTGATCGGTGTCTTCACCGACAAGCCCTACGAGCCCAATTACTACAAATAAGAGCAGCTGGCGCTGATGCTGTCTGTGTTTCAGGTGCCAACGCATCTGAAAAGTAGGAAGATCGCGCGCTGGCTGCCTCGATTTGTGTAGCGCATCGTCGTGCCGACATGCGCTGGCGCCATGGTTTTCACCCGCGTCTTGCGCCTGGGCGGCCGCATTTCAGGCATCATTGCGGGTTAGCCCCAGGCTCGCCGATATAACCAATGCATCTTATTACTGGAGCATTGATTCTTTTGCTGTTTTATATCGGCACGTTACATTCCTCCATTCCAATTTTTTCGGGCATGCCGCAGGCCATGAGCGGGCGCGTGCCGTGGCTAGACTACATGATCGACATTCGGGATCTGACCCTGACTTACCAAGGCTCCAGGGGGCCTGTCGAAGCGCTCAAGCACATCAACCTGCACATCGAGCAGGGCGAAATCTTCGGCATCATCGGGCGCTCCGGCGCGGGCAAGAGCTCGCTGGTGCGCTGCATCAACCTGCTCAACCGTCCCACCTCGGGGCAGATGATCGTTGATGGGCGCGACCTGATGACGCTCGGCGATGCGCAACTGCGCGCCGCGCGCCATGAGATCGGCATGGTGTTCCAGCACTTCAACCTGCTGTCTTCGCGCACCGTGTACGACAACGCCGCGCTGCCGCTGGAGCTGGCGGGCATGAACAAGGCGCAGATTCAGGAGCGCATCAACCCGCTGCTGGAGCTGGTGGGCCTGTCGCACCTGGCGGACCGCTACCCCGCGCAGATCTCTGGGGGCCAGAAGCAGCGCGTGGGCATTGCGCGCGCGCTGGCATCCAACCCCAAGGTGCTGCTGTCGGACGAGGCCACCTCGGCCCTGGACCCCGAAACCACACGCTCCATCCTGGACCTGCTGCGCAAGGTCAACCGCGAGCTGGGCGTGACCGTGGTGCTGATCACGCACCAGATGCAGGTGATCAAGCAGATTGCCGACCGCGTGGCCGTGATCGATGCCGGTGAAATCGCCGAGATGGGCTCGGTCATCGACGTGTTCACCCGTCCCCAGCAGGCCATCACCAAGAGCCTAATCGACGAGATCGTGCCCCAGGAGCTGCCCGACAGCGTGCTGGGCCGCGTGCAGGCGCTGGCTGCGAAGCTGCCTGCCGGGCAAAGCGGCAAGCTGCTGCGCCTGTCGTATGCCGGCGAGAGCGCCTACGAGCCCATCCTGTCGCACCTGATCCGCGAGCTGGGGCTGGACCTGTCCATCCTGCACGGTCAGATCGACGAGATCCAGGAGCAGACGTTCGGCTCGCTGGCGGTGTACGCCAGCGGCGATGCGGCCAAGATTGAATCGGCCATCGCCCACCTGCGTGACAGCGGTGTGGTGGTGCAGGTGGTGGAAGTGAAGGCGTAAGGGGCGAAGCGATGTTCGAGAATTTTTCGGAAATGATGATCGAGTTGTTCATCGACTCGTTCTGGGAGACGCTGATCATGGTCGGCATCTCGGGTCTGCTGGGCGGCCTGATCGGCATCCCGCTGGGCGTGTTCCTGCGCCTGACCGACAAGGGCGGTGTGCTGGAAAACGCACCGCTGAACAACACCGTGGGCTGGATCGTCAATGCCATCCGCTCCACACCCTTCATCATCTTGCTGGTGGCCATCATCCCGTTCACACGCTTGGTGACCGGCTCGTCCATCGGCACCTGGGCGGCCGTGGTGCCGCTGACGATTGCCGCAGCCCCCTTCATCGCACGCCTGGTCGAAACCTCGCTGCGCGAAGTGGACAACGGCCTGGTGGAAGCCGCCCAGTCCATGGGCGCCACCACCAGCCAGATCGTCTGGAAGGTGCTGCTGCCCGAGGCCCTGCCGGGCATCGTCGCCGGCCTGACCATCAGCTTCGTCAGCCTGACGGGCTACTCGGCCATGGCCGGGGCCATCGGCGGCGGCGGCCTGGGTGACCTGGGCATTCGCTACGGTTACCAACGCTTCCTGCCGGACATCATGCTGGCCGTGGTGATCCTGCTGATCTTCTTCGTGCAGGCCATCCAGAGCTTTGGCGACTGGATCGTGCGCCGCATCAGCCACAAGTAAGCCGCTGCTGTGCTACCACTGCAAGCCGTGCCCTGTGCACGGCTTTTTTCATGGCGCACGCAGGCTGCTGGGTGGCGGCTTCCAGTGGGCTGGCCACCGGTCGGGGCCCGGTCTTTGCGGGCGCGCACAGCATAAGCAGATGCGTGTTTACCCTGGGGTGGATTTGCGCTAATTTTGTGCGCACACCTGCTGCCAGGCGCAGCAGGGCACAAGCACCGGGGGCATGCACGGGCGCTGCAGAGCGCCAGCACCTCCTGTGTGATGGAGCGTGGGGGGCTGACTTCCCAAGGAAATGCCATGAGCCGTCCGATACCGTCCGATCTTGAATTTGTTGCCGACTTGGGGGTGCAATGGTTGCGCCGTCCGGTGCCCACCACGCCTGGCCTGGCCGCATTGCTGGCCCAGGATGCGCTGAATCCCGAGGAACAGGCCGCGGTGGTGCAGGCCGTGGGGGCTAGCGTGGCCGATGCATGTGCCACCCATGGCTACCACAGCATGGATCTGGTGGTGCTGCACCCGGCCACGCCGGGGCTGGAGGCGGCACTGCAGCGTTTTGATCAACCCCACACCCATGCCGACGATGAGGTGCGCTACATCCTGGAAGGCGAGGGGATCTTCGGCTTTCAGGACGCGCAGGGCGAGGAGCGCGTGGTCTGCGTGCGGGCTGGCGACTACCTGCGCGTGCCTGCGGGGGTGGAGCACCGCTTCACACTGACCGCAGCACGCCGCATCAAGGCCCTGCGCCTGTTTGCCGACACCGCCGGCTGGGCCGCGCACTACACGCGGCGGACCGTGGGCCCTCTGGCGATGAAGGCGTGAACCTGCTGGGGAGTCGCAGCGCAGATGCACTGGGCACCGGCATGCGCCCCATCTGGCCCCATCCGCTGCCTCGTCAGTTTGATCAACGCCTGGGGGATGTCCACCCCGGGTGCAGCACCAGCTAGGCATGGGCTGCGTGAGGGGCGAGAGAAGGGCATAACGCCTGTGGCAGACATGCCACCCGTGCGTCAAAGCTGAGGTTCGTACTGTGCTGGCTGACAGAGGCAGACCGTCTTGGCTTGCAGGCGGCGGTGGGGCTGGGGCGTACAACCGGGGCTGTGCATGGCGTGTCTGCACGCCAGCCAGGAGGTACCCCATGAAAGACCATCCATCCCAGGGCGTCACGGCCCGTTCCACCGATCCGGATCTGCTGGAGCAGGCCCGGCCAGGCTGCGGTGTGCCATCGCAAGACCCGGACCCTGCGGCCCAGGTGGGCCTGGATGACGCCGAGACGGCGCGCGAGGTGCGTTCGGCACTGACCGGAGGCGGCATGATCGCCGGGGCCGTGCTGGGCTGCGCCCTGGGTGCGTTGATGGCGGGCGGGGTGGGCGTGGTGCTGGGCGGGGTGGCGGGCAGCGTGCTGGGCGCGCTCAGCGCCATGGCCGCGGGGGTGCGTGTGCAGCAGGAAGGCGACCACGTGTTTCTGCACTACTGAGTCTTGGCTTGGGCGTGGCTGGCGGCAAGGCAGGCCACACCAGCCGCGACTGCTGACTGCGGCCTGAGCCCGTGCGGGCGCAGGCAAAAAAAAGCCCGGGTTTTACCCGGGCGTGAATACCTATGACTGTGTCCCGCACATGCCGTCAGCCGCATGCGCGGTGGGGCTGGCTCAGAGTTTCTCCTCGTGCAGTTGGGGGGCCGCCTTGCGGAAGCCCTTGGTCAGCCAGGCCAGGTAGATGATGCCCACGGCGGCCCAGGTGATGCCGGCCTTGAGCGAGGTGTCTTCCACCTCCAGCCACAGCGCGCCGATGGAGATGAAACCCAGCAGCGGCACGACGAAGAAGTTCAGGATGTCCTTGGGCGTCTTCAGGCGGCCATCGCGGAAGCCATAGCTGCAGATCACCGACAGGTTCACGAAGCTGAAGGCCGTCAGGGCGCCAAAGCTGATCAGCGCCACCACGAACTCCAGGCTCAGGAAACCGGCGGTCAGGCAGATCACGCCCGCCAGCCAGATGTTGAAGGCGGGGGTGAAGCTCTTGGGGCTGATGAAGCCAAAGTACTTCTTGGGCAGCACGCCGTCGCGGCCCATCACGTACATCAGGCGCGACACGCCGGCGTGGGCGGAAATGCCCGAGGCCATCACGGTCACGATGGCGAAGCTCAGCACCACGGACTGGAAGAAGGCGCCGCCGACCAGCAGCAGGATTTCAGGCTGGGTTTCGTCGACCAGCTCGAAGTACTGCTCCGGGTTGCCGGGGAAGTACAGCTGCATGAAGTAGGTGGCGGCCACGAAGATCACACCCGAGATCAGCGCCGTCAGGAAGATGGCGCGCGGCAGGGTCTTCTTCACGTCCTTGGTCTCTTCGGCCAGCGAGCTCAGCGAGTCGAAGCCGGTGAACGAGAAGCACAGGATGGTGGCGCCGGTGATCAGGGCGCCGATTTCGGTGCTGGCGCTCCAGAAGGGGTTGAAGCTCCACAGCGCGTCGTGGCCGTGCTGGGCAATGTCGCCCAGGGCGTTCTGGCCGGCGGACAGCTTCTGGTAGATCAGCACGGTGAAGAAGCCGATGATCAGCACCTGCAGCAGCACGATCAGGCTGTTGAAGTTGGCGACGAAGCGCACGCCGCGCAGGTTCACGCCCACCATGATCAGCGACAGGCTGATGATCCAGACCCAGTGGTTGACGTCGGGGAAGAGTTCGGTGAGGTAGATGTTTGCCAGCAGGATGTTGACCATGGGGGACAACAGGTAGTCCAGCAAGGAGGACCAGCCCACCATGAAGCCCGCGTTCGGGTGGATGGACTTTTGCACATAGGTGTACGCAGACCCCGAGGAGGGGTACTTGCGGATCATGTGACCGTAGCTGAGCGAGGTCAGCAGCACGGCGATCAACGCAATCATGTAAGACGTGGGCACGTGCTGCAGGCTGTCTCGCGACACCATACCGAACGTATCCAGCAACGTCATGGGCTGGATGTAAGCCAGGCCGATGATGATGACTTGCCACAGGACAAGTGTCTTTTGGAGTTTGGCGACTCCATGCGAATCATGATGGGTGGTCAATTTATCTACCTCTACAGGAAATCAAGGGGTGGTGAACTCGGGCGGCTTGGCCTGGGGACGTGCAGGCCGCTGGGTCAGCAGCAGCGCGTGGTTGGAAAAACGGTGTGGACTGTCATCAGGCATAAAAAATGGGCCTCTGCGGGCCGGTTTGCTTCGTCAAGATCGGGATGCCAATGCGCCATCGGGCGATGACGCAGTGAAATCACGATGTAAAAGCCCCGCTATGTGGGGCATAGCGGGGCCGTGGGGCCACCTGGCGCCCGCCGCCAGGGCGTGGGCAAGGGTGACGGGGGCGCATTCTAGCACCCCGGGTTACATTCGTAACGTGGCGGCTGGGGCGGTGTTGTCTGGGCCGGGTTGGCTAATTTGATAGCGGTTGGCGCCTGCGTTTGCTGCAAGTTGCACCGCAAAGGGGCTGAAATCCAGGTATGGCAAGCGCTGCAAGCTATGGAATTTGCTGCACCCCACATGAAAAAACCCCTGACCAAGGCCAGGGGCTGGAGGGTGGCAGTGGGGCGCAGGACTAGAAGCCCAGCAGCACCGAGCCCTGGAATTGCTTTTCCACAAACTCGCGGGTCGAAGGCGACTGGTAGGCCTTCACCAGCTTGCTGGCCCAGGCCTGCTTTTCGTCACCGGCGCGCACGACCAGGATGTTGACGTAGGGGCCATCGGCGCGCTCCAGCGCAATCGCGTCCTTCTTGGGGTTCAGGCCGGCCGACATGGCGAAGTTGGTGTTGATGGCCGAGGCATCCAGGTCATCCAGCGAACGCGGCAGCTGGGCGGCGTCCAGCTCCACGAAGCGCAGCTTCTTGGGGTTCTCCACCACGTCCAGCGGCGTGGCCTTCAGGCCTGCGCCGGGCTTGAGCTTGATCAGGCCCTTGTCCTGCAGCAGCAGCAGCACGCGACCGCCGTTGGTGGGGTCGTTGGGGATGCCGAACTTGGCGCCGGTCTTGAGTTCGTCCAGCTTCTTGACCTTCTTGGAGTACAGGCCGATGGGGAAGTTGACGGTGTTGGCCAGCTTCACCAGCTTGTAGCCGCGGTCCTTGACTTGGGCATCTAGGTAGGGGCCGTGCTGGTAGCTGTTGGCCTGCAGGTCGCCTGCGGCCAGGGCGGCATTCGGCTGCACGTAGTCGCTGAATTCGACGATCTGGATCTTCAGGCCGTCTTTCTCGGCGACCTGCTTGACGTGCTCCATGATCTGGGCGTGGGGGCCGGCGGTGACGCCCACCTTGATGGCGTCCTGGGCGTGCACGCTGAAGGCACCGGCAGTTGCAATCGCCAGTGCAGCTTGGATAAATAGGCGTTTGTTCACCATCTCACACTCTCAAAAAATTGATGCTGCACTGTAATATGTCATCCATATTCTTTGTGAGAATTAATTTTTATTTTTATATAACTTTTTGAGATGACTGGCATCGCCCGGTGCATCAGCCCTGGTAATCCGGTGTGGCGGGGCGGGGCAGGGCCATCACCCGGTAGGCCACCACGTCCAGGGCGGGGTAGCTGATGTCCTGGCGGTCGGTCCAGACCTTGGGGGTCAGGGGGCCAACCAGCGACACCACATCGCCTTCCTGCAATTCGCGCAACTGGTTGCAGGGCACGGGGTCGAACGCCACCACGTTCACGAACAGGCTGCTGGGGCCGTCGCCCGTGTTGGCGCGCAGGCCGCCGTCGCCCACGGTGGCACGCATGCGCGCCACCATGAAGGTCTTGCCAAAGCGGTCGGTGCGTTCGCTGGGGTCGGTGGTCAGGCGTCCGGTAATCAAACCTTCGATCATTTTTTTGCTCGGTCGATGCCCAGCTGCTGGGCGAAAAATAGAAATGAATTCGGCATCAAAAAAGGGCTAACAGCATGCTGTTAGCCCTTTTTCTATATCAATGGTCGGCGTGGCGGGATTCGAACTCGCGACCCCTTGCACCCCATGCAAGTGCGCTACCAGGCTGCGCTACACGCCGACAAGACCTAGATTATATGCTGAAAAAAACCGGGTTCCTGAGAATTTGGATTTTTTCGCATGCTGGCCAACGGCCTGAAGCCCAGTTCCTCAGTGTCAACACTGCGGTGCCCGGACACAGGCCAGCCGACGATTTTAGTCCACTGGCGCCTGCGTGCCGTACGCGGAATTGCGTATCAGATGTCGTCCAGCAGGGCGTAGGGCAGGGCTTGCAGCTGCAGGGCCTCGCCGCTGGCGCTGCCCGCGGTCAGTGCTTCGCTGGTGGCGCTGATCTGCATGCTGACGATGGCGGCCCAGCCACCGTCCGGGCGCGGGGCGGTCTGCACCACGGTGCCTGTAGCTTGCTCGGCATCGCTGGCCGCAAACACTTCGGCGCCGGCCGACAGCGGACCGGCAGCATGCACGATGAAGGCGCGGCGCTTGAGCGTGCCGCGGAACTGGCTGCGCGCCACCACTTCCTGGCCGGGGTAGCAGCCCTTTTTGAAGTTCACGCCGCCGACGGACTCATAGTTCAGCATCTGGGGCACGAACTGCTCGAACACCGGCTGCGAGACGGTGGCCACGCCGCTGGCCACTTCGCTCCACAGCCAGGCCTCGGCGCTCAGCGCCGCCCCGGTGGGGGCCGGGGTGGCCACAGGTGCCACCCACAGCGCGCGGGGTTGCTGGGCTGCGGGGTACAGCTGCACGAGGTGAGCGCCGTTGGCCGTGGTCTGCAGGCTCCAGGGCGCCTGCAGGCCGCCGGACACGGCATCGCCGGCCAGACCCAGCAGCTGGAAGTCGGCGCTGGCATCGCTCAATTTCGCCTTGGCGCGCAGCACGAACATGGACAGGCGCTTGAGGGTCGGCGCCAGCAGGTCGCGGCTGCAGACCAGCAGGATGTCGTCCGCCGCGCGCTTGAAGCCGATGAAGCTGGCCTGCATGCGGCCCTTGGCCGAGCAGAAGGCGGCCAGGCGCGCATGCTGCAGATCCAGCAGCGCAAAGTCATTGGTCAGTTGGTTGTGCAGAAACTGGGCAGCGTCTTCACCCTGTACGCGGATGATGCCGAGGTGCGAAATGGGGGCTATGCCTTGAAGAGTCTGGGTCATGGGTGAATTATGATCCCCGATCTTTTTCATGGGACGCAAAAGGTTGTGCGACGCTTACTCATAGTGCTGTTGTTTTTGGCCGGTATGGCGGCGGTGGTGGCCGGTGCGGCAGCTTGGTGGCTGGGGCAGCCCCTGCGCATGGCCAGCCAGAGCATCGAGCTCGAGGTGGAGCCCGGCACCACGCCGCGCGGCGTGGCGCAGGCGGTGGTCCGCGCCGGTGTGCAGACCGATGCACGCCTGCTCTATTACTGGTTCCGCCTGTCGCAGCAGGATCGCCAGATCCGCGCCGGCAACTACGAAATCACCGCCGGGACCACGCCGCGTAGCCTGCTGCAGAAGCTGGTGCGCGGCGAGGAAAGCTTGCGCGCCATCACCTTTGTAGAGGGTTGGACCTTCCGCCAGATGCGCGCGGCGATCGCCCAGGATGAATTCCTCAAGCACGACACCGCGCAGATGAGCGAGGCCGAGATCATGGCCGCGCTGGAGCGACCGGGCGTGGCTGCCGAAGGGCGCTTCTTCCCCGACACCTACACCTACGCCCGGGGCAGCAGCGAGCTGGCGGTGCTGCGCCGCGCCCTGCGCTCCATGGAGCGCCACCTGGAACAGGCCTGGGAGCAGCGCACGCCCGACACCCCGCTGAAGAGCGTGGACGAGGCGCTGATCCTGGCCAGCATCGTGGAAAAGGAAACCGGTCGCGCCAGCGACCGCGGGTTGGTGGCCGGCGTGTTCACCAACCGCCTGCGCATCGGCATGCGGCTGCAGACCGACCCCACGGTGATCTATGGCCTGGGCGAGGCGTTCGATGGCAACCTGCGTCGCCGTGACCTGCAGGCCGACACGCCCTGGAACACCTATACCCGTGCCGGCCTGCCGCCCACGCCGATTGCCATGCCGGGTAAGGCCTCGCTGATGGCCGCCGTGCGGCCCGAGCCCACCAAGGCCTTCTATTTCGTGGCGCGTGGTGACGGCAGCAGCCATTTCAGCCCGACGCTGGACGAGCACAACCGTGCCGTCAACCGCTACATCCGCGGCACCCCCTAAACTGTGGCGTGCCGCTGTGCGGTGGGGCCCGTGCTGGGCCGCCGCACCCTTTTGATCTGTATTGAGACCTTGTTGTGACCCTCGCTGCACCTTCCGGACTTTTCATCACTTTTGAAGGCATCGACGGCGCCGGCAAGTCTTCGCACATCGACGCGCTGGCCCAGGCCTTCCGCCAGGCCGGGCGCACGGTGACCCTGACGCGCGAGCCCGGTGGCACGCCGCTGGCGGAAAAGCTGCGCCAGTTGCTGCTGCACGATGCCATGGACCCGCTGACCGAGGCCCTGGTGGTGTTTGCCGCCCGCCGTGACCACCTGGTCCAGGTGATCGAGCCCGCGCTGGCGCGCGGCGAGGTGGTCATCAGCGACCGTTTCACCGATGCCACCTTCGCCTACCAGGGTGCAGGGCGGGGCTTCGACTGGCAAAAGCTCCTGGTTTTGGAGCGCATGGCGCAGACGGGGTGCGGGCTGGAGGCCAGTTTGATGCGTGAACCCGATCTGACCATCTGGTTCGACCTGCCCGCCGCTGTGGCGGCCGAGCGTCTGGCCACCGCGCGCGTGCCCGACCGTTTTGAAGCCCAGCCCCAGGCGTTCTTTGCCGCGGTGGCGGATGGCTATGCCCGCCGCTGTGCCCAGGCCCCGGGGCGGTTTGCGCGCATCGACGCGCACCAGAGCCGCGAGGCCGTGTGGCAGCAGGTGACCGCGGTGCTGCAGGCGCGCGGCTGGCTGGCGGAGGTGCTGCGTGAGCGACGCCGTCACCCCCCTGGCCCCCTGGCTGCAGGCGCAGCACCAATCCCTGATGGCCCAGCGCGGCCACGCCTGGCTGCTGCAGGGCCCTTCGGGCATGGGGCAGTTCGAGCTGGGCATGGCCCTGGTGCGGGCCTGGCTGTGCGAGCAGCCCGGCGCGCACGGGGCCTGCGGCCACTGCGCCAGCTGCCACAGCATTGATGTGCACGCCCATGCCGACCTGTGCGTGCTGATGCCCGAGGCCGACATGCTGGCGCGTGGCTGGCCGCTGAGCGAAAAGGCCCAGGCCGAGATCGACGACAAGAAGCGCAAGCCCAGCAAGGAAATACGTGTCGACGCCATGCGCGATGCGGTGGAGTTCACGCAGCGCACCAGCGCACGTGGCCGTGGCAAGGCGGTGCTGGTCTACCCGGCCGAGCAGATGAACGCCATCACGGCCAATGCCTTGCTCAAGACGCTGGAGGAGCCCCCGGGGGATGTGCGCTTCGTGCTGGCCACAGAAGCCGCGCACCAGTTGCTGCCCACCATCCGCAGCCGCTGCCTGACCCACACCATGCTGTGGCCGCACGAGGCGCAGATGCTGCAGTGGCTGCAGGCCCAGGGCCTGGCCGAGGGGCCGGCCCAGACCTGGCTGCGTGCCGCCGGCGGCCGCCCGCTGGATGCGTTGGCCATGGCCCAGGCGGGCAAGGGGCTGGAGCTGTTCCAGCGCCTGCCCAAGGCCGTGGCGGCCGGCGACGCAGCCATTTTTGCGGACATGAGCCAGCCCGATGTGGTGCAGTGGCTGCAAAAGCTCTGCCACGACCTGATGTGCGTGGCCCAGGGGGCGGCCCCGCGCTACTTTGCCGCGCAGGACCTGCCGGCGCCGCCATCGGCCATGATCCTGGCGCGCTGGGCCAAGTCCCTGGCCCAGGAGGCGCGCACCGCCGAGCACCCGTTCAACGCCGGTTTGATGACCGAGGCGCTTGTCGCCCAGGCCCGCACGGTTCTACACTCCAAGGCCTGACGCCACTTATTTCAGCCACATGAGCATGCAGCCATCACCACCCCGTCCCAGTGTGTTGCAACTGGCCCTCAAGGAGAAAGGGGCTTTGTACGCGGCCTACATCTCCTTGTTTGCTGAAGGCGGTATCTTCGTCGCCACGCCGCGGGAGTTCCGCCTGGGGGACGATGTCTATGTGCTGCTGACCCTGCCCGAAGACCCCCAGCGCTACCCGATTGCCGGCAAGGTCGGCTGGGTGACGCCCGCGGGTGCCGGGGGCAACCGCACGCAAGGCATTGGCGTGCGCTTCCCCAAGGACGACAAGTCGGCCCAGCTCAAGGTCAAGATCGAGCAGATGCTGGGCACGGCGATTGCTTCGGACCGACCCACGCAGACCCTGTAAGGCCGCACCGCTTTTTCTGCCATGCCGGCTGGGGCGTGCCCCGGTCGGCATTGTTTTTTGTACGATAGCCCGCTGATGTTTACCGATTCCCACTGCCACCTGAATTTTCCGGAACTGTCGGCCCAACTGCCGACCATCCTGGAGGCCATGTCCGCCGCCCAGGTGACGCGCGCGCTGTGCATTTCCTGCACCATGGAAGAGTTTCCCGATGTGCACGCGCTGGCGCTGGCGCATGGCAATCTGTGGTGCACCGTGGGTGTGCACCCCGACACCGAGCACATGACCGAGCCCAGCGTGCAGGACCTGGTCGAGCGGGCCGCGCTGCCGCGCGTGGTGGGCATTGGCGAGACCGGCCTGGACTACTACGGCATGGAAGACCGCAAAGGGGGGCGCACGATCGCCGACATGGAGTGGCAGCGCGCGCGGTTCCGCACCCACATCCGTGCGGCCCAGCAGTGCCGCAAGCCCCTGGTGATCCACACCCGTGCGGCGCAGGAGGACACGCTGCGCATCCTGCGCGAAGAGGGCGAGGACGGCCGCGCAGGCAGTGCCGGTGGGGTGTTCCATTGCTTCACCGAAAGCCTGGAGGTGGCCAAGGCCGCGCTGGACCTGGGCTTTTACATTTCGCTGTCGGGCATCGTCACCTTCAAGAGCGCGCAGTACCTGCGCGATGTGGCGGCCTATGTCCCGGCCGAGCGTTTGCTGATCGAAACCGACAGCCCTTACCTGGCGCCTGTGCCCTTCCGGGGCAAGACCAACACCCCGGCGCTGGTGCCGTATGTGGCCCAGCAGGTGGCGCAGGTGCGGGGTCTGCGTGTGGAGGAGGTGGCCCAGATGACCAGTGACAACTTTGACCGCCTGTTCACCGGCGTGGTGGGCGGATGAAGCGCCGCGCCCTGTTGCAAGCCGCCGGCGCCAGTGCGCTGGTGTGGGCCTGGCCCGCGCAGGCCAGCTTGGCTGCGGATTTCGAGACCGCCATCATCCGCGACGACTTTGTGCGCGTGCGCGAGCTGCTGCAGCGCGGGCTGGACCCGAACACGCTGGACAGCCACGGCAACCCCGGGGTGGTGCGCGCCATGCGCAACGATTCCTGGCGCGTGGCGCAGGTGCTGCTGCAGGCGCCTGGCCTGCGGGTCAACGATGCCAATCCGCAGGGTGAGACCCCGCTGATGCTGGCCTGCATCAAGGGCCAGCTGGATCTGGTGCGCGAACTGCTGTCGCTGGGCGCGCGCATCAACCAGCCCGGCTGGACACCGCTGCACTACGCCGCCAGCGCCGACGCGCCGCACAGCCTGGCGATTGCGCAGCTGCTGCTGGACGAGCACGCCTACATCGATGCCGAGTCGCCCAACGGCAGCACGCCGCTGATGCTGGCGGCGCAATATGGCTCCCAGGCCATGGTGGAGCTGCTGCTGAATGCCGGTGCCGACGTGCAGCTGCGCAACCAGTTGGGCCTGACGGCGGTGGACTTTGCGCGCCGTTCGGACCGCGACTACATGGTGCGCATCCTGCAGACCGCTTACGACGCCACGCGCCGCTCCAAGGCCACGTGGTAATTGGATGCAGCAATAAAAAGAGCGCCTGACACTTGCTTTACCTGGGTTTTCAATGGTTTTGGTATTGAAATCCAGGCTGGGCAAGCGCCAGGCGCTCTATTTTTGTGTCGACTTCGGGCGGTGAACCGCGCCCTGCAGCGCGGGCGCAGAGGGCATGGCCCGTGCCGGCGGCGTTGTCTGCGGGCTCAGTGGCCCGTCACATGCGCCTGCAGGCGGGCGTACAGGCCGTTGAGGGCCAGCAGCTCGGCGTGCGTGCCCTGTTCGGCAATCCGGCCACGCTCCATCACCACCACGCGGTCGGCGTGCTCGATGGTGGACAGGCGGTGGGCAATCACCAGGGTGGTACGGCCCTGCATCAGGGTCTGCAGGGCTTGCTGCACCAGGCGCTCGGATTCGGTGTCCAACGCCGAGGTGGCCTCGTCCAGGATCAGCACCGGCGCGTCCTTGTACAGCGCGCGGGCGATGGCCAGGCGCTGGCGCTGGCCGCCGGACAGCTGGGTGGCGTTGTGGCCCACTTCGGTGTGGATGCCCTGGGGCATCTGGCGCACGTGCTCGGCCAGGTTGGCGGCCTCCAGGCAGGACCAGACGCGGGCCTCGTCCACGTCGGCGCCCAGGGCCACGTTGGCGGCCACGCTGTCGTTGAACATCACCACATCCTGGCTGACCATGGCGAACTGCTTGCGCAGGTAGTGCAGGTCCCAGTCCGGCAGCGCCACGCCATCCATCAGCACCTCGCCGGCCGTGGGGTCCAGAAAGCGGGGCAGCAGGTTGACCAGGGTGGTCTTGCCGGCGCCGGAGGGGCCGACCAGGGCCACCACTTCGCCGGGCTGCACCTGCAGGCTGACCTGTTGCAGGGCGGGGGCCTTGTCATCGCCAAAGGACACGCTGATGTCCCGCAGGGTGATGGCGCCACGCACCTCGGCAGGGCGCTGCGTGCCGCTGGGCTCGGCGCTGCTGCCTTCCATCAGGGCCAGGCCCCGCTCCAGGGCCGCCACGCCGCGTGTGATGGGGTTGGCCACGTCCGCCATGCGACGCAGTGGGGCGATCAGCATCAGCATGGCACTGATGAAGGCCACGAAGCTGCCCACGGTCACGTTCTCGCTGCGGCCCTGCCACAGGGCGATGCAGATCACCGCCGACAGGGCGATGGCCGCCATCAACTGGGTGGTGGGCGTCATCGCGGCTGAGGCGATCGTGGACTTGATGTTGAGCTTGCGCAGCTCGCGGCTCAGGCCTACAAAGCGCTGAGCCTGGGCCTGCTGGGCACCGTGCAGGCGCACCATGCGGTGGGCCAGCACGTTTTCCTCGACCACATAGGCCAGGGCGTCGGTGGCCTGCTGGCTGCTCTTGGTAATGCGGTACAGGCGCTTGGACAGCGTTTTCATGATCCAGCCCACGGCGGGCACGATGAAGGCCACGGCCAGGGTCAGCTGCCAGTTCAGGTACAGCAGATAGCCCAGCAGCGCCACCAGGGTGAAGCCGTCGCGCGAGATGGCCAAAAAGGCCTGGACCAACTGCGTGGCACCGGTCTGCACTTCGTACACCACGGTGTTGGACAGCGCACTGGCCGACTGCTTGGCAAACAGGTCCATCTGCGCGACCTGGATGCGGGTGAACAGGTCTTTGCGCAGGCGCAGCATGCCTTCGTTGGCGATCCGCGAGAGGGCATACTGGCCCGCGAACTGCGCCACGCCACGTACCAGGAACAGTCCGACAATAAACAAGGGCACCATCCACAGATTGAGCGTGCCTTGGGTGAAGCCGCTGTCGAGCAAGGGCTGCAAGAGCGCCGGAATCAAGGGTTCCGTGGCAGCGCCCACCAGCGTGGCCAGGATGGCAATCCCCCAGGCCATGCGCTGCTGACCAAAATAGGGCGCCACCCGCACGAGCCGCTGGCGCAGGGTCAGGTCGCTGGTGGCGGGGGCCACCATGCGAATGTTTTTGTCGGTGTTTTGCATGTGGGCCAGGATTCTACGTGCCCGCTGTACCCACCCTCTTAAACACATTGACACAGCGACTATGTGTCCAGACCCGCACAAGTGTGTGTAACATCCTAGGGAGCACCCGGAGCCTAATCCGGCACATGATGGCTGCGCATGAATACTGAACACCAATCCCCCCTCCATTCCCTGCAGGCGCTCACGCCGCTTGCTTCACGCCGCTCCCTGCTGGCCGCACTGGCCGCATCCCCTGTCCTGCCTGCACTGGCCCAGTTCCGGGTCGAGGTGACCGGCGTGGGCCTGACCCAGTTGCCGATTGCTTTGCCGAGCTTTCGCGGCGAAGAGGGTGCCCCCCAGAAGATTTCGCAAATTGTGCGCGCCGACCTGGAGCGCAGCGGCCAGTTCCGCAACGTCGATGCCAGCAGTGAGCGCCTGGACGAAACCTCGCGCCCCGACATGGCGCAATGGCGCCAGCGCGCCGCCGACGCCCTGGTGACCGGCAGCATCACGCGCATGGCCGACAGCCGCTTTGATGTGCGCTTTCGCCTGTGGGATGTGGTCAAGGGGCAGGATCTGGGCGGCCAGGGCTTTGCTGTCACCCAGGCGGACCTGCGCCTGGTGGCGCACCGCATCTCGGACTTCATCTATGAAAAGCTGACCGGCGAGCGCGGCATTTTCTCGACCCGCATCGCCTACGTGACCAAGGCTGCCAAGCGCTACGTGCTGTGGGTAGCCGATGCCGATGGTGAGAACGCCCAGTCGGCGCTGTCCAGCACCGAGCCCATCATCTCGCCCGCCTGGTCGCCCAACGGTGGCGAGCTGGCCTATGTGTCGTTCGAAGCGCGCAAGCCCGTGGTGTATGTGCATGAGGTCGCCAGCGGCCGACGCCGTCTGGTGGCGAACTTCCGCGGCTCGAACAGTGCCCCGGCCTGGTCGCCCGATGGCGCCTCGCTGGCGGTGACCCTGACGCGCGATGGTTTGTCGCAGCTGTACCGCATCAGCTCGCAAGGTGGCCAGCCCACCCGCCTGACGCAGAGCAATGGCATCGACACCGAGCCCGCATTCTCGGCCGATGGCAAGACCATCTACTTCGTCAGCGACCGTGGCGGCTCCCCCCAGATCTACAAGGTTGGCGCAGGCGGTGGTGCCGCCCAGCGTGTGACCTTCACCGGGAACTACAACATCTCTCCAGCCGTCAGTCCTGATGGCCGCTGGTTGGCCTACATCTCGCGCGTCGGCGGTGCCTTCAAGCTGTACGTGATGGACTTGGATGGTGGCACTGCCACAGCTGTCACAGACACCAGCGATGATGAAAGCCCGAGTTTTGCGCCCAACAGCCGCCTGATCGTGTACGCGACCAAGCAAGGCGGGCGCGAAGCCTTGATGACGACCACCTTGGACGGCAAGATCAAGGCGCGTTTGGCAGGGCAGGGTGGTGAGATTCGGGAACCCGATTGGGGCCCTTATCAAAAATATTGAATTGACGTAAACCTTTGTTAGCGGGTTGCGTTCTATTAATTACCTAGTAATTCCTAGGCAAGGAGAATTTTGATGATTACGTTTAAGCGAGTTTCTATCGCATTGTCCGTGGCCGCCCTGATGGCTGGCTGCTCTTCCGGCGTCAAGCTGGACGAAAACGCCAACGCTGGCAACAACAACGGTGGCGCCAACACTTCCGGCTCCGCCAGCGGTGTGGCCGGTGTGGATCTGACAGGCGGTCAAATCGCTGCTGATGGCGGCCCCAAGGGTGTGGGTCGCGTGGTGTACTTCGACTTCGACAGCTTTGTCGTGAAGTCCGAAGCCCAAGGTCTGGTGGACGCCAATGCGCGCTTCATCAAGGCTGACGCTGCTCGCAAGGTCACCATTGAAGGCCACACCGACGAGCGCGGTGGTCGTGAATACAACCTGGCTCTGGGCCAAAAGCGTGCAGAAGCTGTGCGCCGTTCCCTGAACCTGCTGGGTGTCAGCGACAGCCAAGTGGAAGCCGTGAGCTTTGGTGAAGAAAAGCCTGCTGCCGCTGGCAGCAACGAAGCTGCGTACTCGCAGAACCGTCGCGCTGAAATCTCCTACCGTTAAAGCATGAGCATTCGCAATGGATCTTTGCGGATGAGTGTCCGTGTACTGGCCGCTCTGGGCTTGTGCACGGTCCTGGTTCATCCGGCATACGCCTTCCTGGAAGATGCGGAAGCACGCCGTGCCATTCTGGAATTGCGCCAACGCTTTGACACCAGCACCCAGGAAACGGCCCAGATGCGTCGCAGCCTGCTGGACTTGCAGTCGCAAATTGAATCCATGCGGCGCGAAATCGCCCAGCTCACCGGCGCCAATGAGCAGCTGGAACGCCAGGTGGCGGAGCTGCAAAGCCGCCAGAAAGATCTGGCCAAGGGCTTGGACGATCGTTTGCGCAGGTTTGAGCCCGTGCAGGTGCAGGTCGATGGCCTGGAGTTCTCGGCGGATCCTGCGGAAAAGCGTGACTTCGATGCCGCGCTGGAGCAGTTCCGGGCTGGCGACTTTGCCGGTGCACGCAAAGCCTTTGCGAACTTCGTGAACAGTTACCCCAACAGCGGGTACCTGCCTTCTGCGCGGTTCTGGCTGGGCAACACCCAATACGCCGGCCGTGACTACAAAGAAGCGATTGCCAATTTCCGTTCCATGCTCAAGGCCGCGCCGCAGCACACCCGTGCCGCCGATGCCTCGCTGTCGATTGCGAACTGCCAGCTCGAATTGAAAGACGCCAAGGGGGCGGTCAAAACCCTGCAAGACTTGGTACGCGACTACCCGGCCTCGGAAGCGGCAAGCACCGCCAAAGAGCGCCTGCAACGTTTGAAGTGATGACGGCACCAAACAACCCTGTGCACAACACCATCGCCGGCCCTGCCGGCGATGATTTTTGGGCGCTGCTGATCTGCAGCGTCGCTTTGCCGGGCTGGAGCGCCTGTATGGCGTACCGGGCGCGGCCCGCATCCGGCAGTCCCATGTCGCGGTGATCGGTGTGGGTGGCGTGGGCTCCTGGGCAGCCGAGGCATTGGCGCGCAGTGGTGTGGGCACCTTGACGCTGATTGACCTGGACAACGTGGCGGAGTCCAACATCAATCGCCAGATTCATGCCCTCACCGGCACGGTGGGTCAGGCCAAGGTGGAGGCCATGCGCGACCGGATCGCGCAAATCAACCCGGCGTGCGTGGTGCATGGGATCGAGGAATTCGTGGAGCCGGCAAACTGGCCTGGCATCCTGCCGGATGGGGTCGATGCGGTCATTGATGCCTGTGACCAGGTCAAGGCCAAAGTGGCGATGGCCCAGTGGGCGCGCCGGGCCAAGCGCTGCTTCATCAGTGTGGGTGCAGCAGGCGGCAAGCGCTTGGCGCACAAGGTCGAGGTGGATGACCTGTCCCAGACCACGCACGACCCCTTGCTGGCGCAACTGCGTTACCGCCTACGCAAGGAGTTCAACGCCCCGAAGGAAGGCAAGAAGATGGGCGTGATGACGGTGTTCAGCCGCGAATCGGTGGCCCCTCCGGATGCCTCCTGCCAGCTTTCGGGTGCAGCGGACAGCAGCCTCAACTGCAGTGGCTATGGCTCGGTGGTGGCGGTGACGGCCACCTTCGGGCAGTGCGCGGCAGGCTGGGTGCTCGACGAGATCGTGCGTTCTTCAAAAAATGGTGCAATTTCCCAGAGCGTCTGAAAACTGATGCTACAATCTAGGTCTTCGCTAGCTAAGCAGCTTGTTTTGCAAAGCGACAGGTCGGGTCTTTAGCTCAGTCGGTAGAGCAGCGGACTTTTAATCCGTTGGTCGCGAGTTCGAATCTCGCAGGACCCACCAAAAAATTTGTTAAGAATCAAGCGCTTAGAGCAGAAATGCCTAAGCGCTTTTTTCTTTTTGTGTCTTCATTGCTACTCTATTGCTACCGTCTGGAGTGATGGCCAATGACATGCGTACGCATGTATTGCTACCATGCATGCATGAAGCACGCTGAACCAGAGTTATTCGCGCCTACTGTCCAACTATTGCGCCATGCACTTAGCTTGGATCTGCCGGTGACTTTCTCCCCAGATGGCTTGGCTTCTGTTTCCAAGGGCATTCCGCTCACAAGAGCTATGAATGATTCCTGTGCGACTGCGGAAGATTGGGTTGACGATGAGACCGACGAGGGCTGCATCTTTGAACATGGTTTGCATCTCATCGAGTACTGGGCGAAGTGGAGTGTTGCTGATGACTATCCCTCCCCTGGTGATCAAAACTGGCGAAATTGGGCTTGGGAGTTTCTACGTCGTAATGAGCAATATGCACTGCTTGTGGCATGGATGAATGGTCTGCCGGAAGAAGTAAGGCTTCGGGAGGAGCCCAAAGCAGACGACCTGCTTGAACATGTGCTTTGCGAGCCCGCTCCTTTGGCAGGGCTGCGAACCGTAGGAAACTACACTGAATATTGTCTGGCCAACGATATTAGCAATGTTATTGTTATGCCAATTCAGGTGCTCCGGTATTGTTGGGGTGTCAACTGGCCGTTGGCGCCTAGCGATGAATTTATTAATTTGGGTCCTGATAAGCAGGAGTATTTTTTTCAGTAAATTTAGCAGAAATGCTTGTTCCGGATTACTTGGCTCAGAATGAATTGTTTCCTGAATTTCCATTTCAAGAAGTGCGGCGTATATTTTCAAATAAGGATGTATTTTTTAAATTTGATTTGAATGAGCCGCTTCCTGGTCAGTTAGAAATAGCACGTGAAAAGCTTCAGGAATTGAGGTGTGCCTATTACATGAAATCTCTCATGGCGGTAATTGATCCTGCCAATCTAAATCTTATAGGGTCCGATGATGACCTTAAATCAATTTCGGATTCGAAAAATTACACAAAGGCTCTCTTGCTTCAATTGAGAATTTTTGATGCTGTGAATGTAAATGGTGGTCGCCTGAGTAAAACACTATGCCATGAACTGGTGAAAGTTTTCACGGAAGAGGCTGATGCCAAAAAACAAGACGATGAGCTGGATAGTCTTCCAAAGACAATTTCTGATAAGGAAATAAAAAGATAGCGCCATGAGGCTTCAAAAATTGTTAATGGAAAATACAGAGCGTTGTTGAGATATAAACCCTAGGGTCTGTTGAGATTTGACGTGAATTGATTACGGCATACGCTGATGTGATGACAGCAACGAACCTGCTTTCAGTTGTGGATTCAACTGGTCAATGCCACACAATAACCGCCTCTGGCTGAATGACTGTTGGCATGAAGTGAAGAATGCGGATTTACTACACCGATGCTCAGAAGGGACTGATGTGGGTCGTTGAAAAATTAAAAATAATTTTTATTATACTGACAAAGAAATGAGATTTTTTTAAATTTTCTGGGATGCTCATGGCCAGAAAAAGGAAAACACACATCAATTCACGGATGTTATGGTGTTTATATTTTTAATTTCATGTCTTATTTTAAATTTTGTCTTAATATTAATTCCTGAAAAATATCAATTTTACTCTCCTGAAATATATTGGATTTATATTTGACTGACAGGGTTGCTGATGTTGTTTTTTAATCTTGTTTTTTGCAAAAACTGTTAAACTTGAACCTATAAATATATTTAAACAAATAACGTTTAATATTGGTAATGAATTTATAATTTAACATTTATATTAAATATTTTTTTCAAAAAAGGTAGGCAATCACTACTCGCTATTTTCTGTCAAGTGCCAGCTGTTGATTTCCATCCAGAAGTGACCCACTAGCCCCCGGTTTTTCCATCTCAATCTGACCCACGCATTAACCCTAGCTGTCGGGTCCCGGATGATTACGCACGTTCTTGACGAATAAATCAGGAGCTTTCATCTTCCATTTTT
>NZ_JAZHFR010000220.1:0-559 GCF_036541385.1 Comamonas sp. GCA5
AGAACGTGTTTACGATCCTTCTATGACTCGACAATAGCCGAGTGAAGAGAAAGCCCTACGCCAGCGACGTCAGCAGAGAGAAGTTTGCGCAGATCGAGCCGCTGCTGCGCAGCGTGCGGCGCACCACGAAGCCGGTGACGGTGGACTTGTATGAAGTATTTTGCGCAGTGCTTTACCTGCTGCGCACAGGCTGTCAGTGGCGCTTCCTGCCACCGGAGTTTCCCAAGTGGCAAAGCGTGTACGCCTACTGGCGCAAGTGGAGTGAGCCTGACCAGCACGGTGTGAGCGTGCTGGAGCAGGCTTTAAAAAAACAGGTTGGCGCGGCCCGCGAGAAACTGGTGCGCAACGCATGCAGCGCGTTCTTGATCGTGGACGCGCAGAGCGTGAAGAACACGGACACGGCGGCCCTGAAGGGCTATGACGCAGGCAAGAAGGTCTCGGGCATCAAGCGCCACATCGCGGTGGATGCCCAGGGCTTGCCGCATGCCATAGCGGTGACCACGGCTGAGGTGACGGATCGCAAAGGGGCACTGCAGGCGCTCAAGCGCTGCAAGCCCAA
>NZ_JAZHFR010000221.1:0-520 GCF_036541385.1 Comamonas sp. GCA5
AAAAAATATGAGTTTGGAAACAAAGTCTCGATTATACAGCTCCATGACGGGAGATGATTTTGGGAGCCTCTTCTTTCCGTAATGAGTACGACGGACATACCATTAGAGCAAAGCCTCGATCAGTGAAGAGACTCACTGGAGAAAGGATTAAGAAACTGGCCGGAGATAGAGGTTACCGTGGGAAAAAAGAAATAAACGGTACGCAATATTGATTCCTGGCACTCCAAAAGCTAAAGACAGTTATTATCAACGTAAAAAGAAGCATCGACTTTTCTGCAAGCGTGCAGGAATAGAACCAACTATCGGACATTTGAAGTCAGATTATCGCTTGGGACGTAACTTTTACAAAGGGCTCTTCGGGGATGCTATCAATGTAATGTTAGCTGCAGCGGCATATAACTTCAAAAAGAGCCATGAAGCTTCTTTTGTACCTAATAAACAAAATCAGCGAAACACTCCCAATGGAGAGGATTGCGCTGAAATGTGCTTTTAAGGACGACTAACTAAAATATTAGACTGT
>NZ_JAZHFR010000222.1:0-514 GCF_036541385.1 Comamonas sp. GCA5
TCGTCAATGAAGAGCTTATCGAAAAGACTTTGTGAGATGTATCCTCTGTCGCCAACAAGTTTGCCGAATAGTTTCTTCGTGAAGGTTCCGCCTTTAAGTGGAGCACGGTCATCCGTATTCCCCGGTGTGATTTGATATTGAATGATTTCACCCCGGTCGTTAATCACAATATGCAGTTTGAAACCATAGAACCATCCCATACTGCATTTGCCCTTTTGGGCCATCCTTTCATGGTCTTATGCCCGTGTGCCCGCTTGATATGGCAGGTGCGTAAAGGTGTGGAATCAATGAATGAGATACCGGTGCATTCGCCCAGGCAACACATATTGAGAAATGAAATTAGTTTGAATGCCACCTTGCTTTGTAATTCCACAAAACGATTGTAAGAGACCAACGAAGGAAAATCCGAATGACATTGTTGCGTAATATATTGAAGATAAAAGGACTTAAAATCGCGATACCTCGAATGATGGAAAGAATCAGAATAGTCATGATTTCAGCATCGGACATCCTA
>NZ_JAZHFR010000223.1:0-503 GCF_036541385.1 Comamonas sp. GCA5
ACATCGAGTGCTTCTACAACCCGACGCGTCGGCATTCGACGCTCGGATATCTCAGTCCCGTACAGTTCGAGCAAGCTCAAGAAGCTTAGGTCGGTGTCAACGAGACCGGCAGCAGCCCAGCCTTTGCACTCTTGGATTAGGGATGCCTGTACCCTGCGATAGCCATAGCAACGGTAGTTAGCTTTGAAGATTTCTGTGATGTTGCGGCGTACATCCACGTATTTATCTGCCAGTTTCACCCGGGAGCGATGGTAGAAATACGAGCTTCTAGCAAGGCTTACAAGGGAAAGCAGCTCTGGCAATTCATACTGTGCACGCAGCGCTTCAACCAGTACAACCTTATCCTTGTTGGTCAGCCTATGCAGATCAATGTCGCTGGGGCGTGTCCGAACTTTTGTGTAAACGGGGCGGACTTCAGTTGACGGAGATGCGGTCTCCGAACTGAATGGTAAATCGGGTCAACGCTGCCTTCCAATCCCGAATCGGCATGGTCCACTTCTGAC
>NZ_JAZHFR010000224.1:0-494 GCF_036541385.1 Comamonas sp. GCA5
CCTGCCAGGAGTGGTAGTTCAGTTGGTTAGAATACCGGCCTGTCACGCCGGGGGTCGCGGGTTCGAGTCCCGTCCACTCCGCCATTTGCAGTCAGTCGCTTGATTAAAAAAGCGCCTTTTTTCTAAAGGCGTTTTTTTAATCGGTAACGATTCCAGGTTTTGACCCTATCGTCTAGAGGCCTAGGACATCACCCTTTCACGGTGAGTACCGGGGTTCGAATCCCCGTAGGGTCGCCAAGTTTGAAGCGCTGGTAGCTATCTAAAAAATAGCAAAGCTTCCTGCCAGGAGTGGTAGTTCAGTTGGTTAGAATACCGGCCTGTCACGCCGGGGGTCGCGGGTTCGAGTCCCGTCCACTCCGCCACAGATTACCTTGGGGGTATAGCTCAGCTGGGAGAGCGCTTGCATGGCATGCAAGAGGTCATCGGTTCGATCCCGTTTACCTCCACCAAATTTTGACGGCTGGCTGCAAGGCCAGAAGTTCTAGGAATTGACC
>NZ_JAZHFR010000225.1:0-490 GCF_036541385.1 Comamonas sp. GCA5
CGCCCGCTGGCCCCAGGCACCGGCCTCCCCTGCTGCGTCGCCGGCCAGGAGTTGGTGCTGCTGCGCCTGCCGGCCACGGCGGTCGCCATGCCCGCGGGCACCGCCAAGATCACCTTCACCTCGGGTACCACCGGCACCCCCAAGGGCGTGTGCCTGGGTGCGGCCGCCATGGACCGCGTGGCCGAGGGGCTGGTCCAGGCGCTGGCCCCGCTGGACATCCGCCGCCACCTGTGCGCCCTGCCGCTGGCCGTGCTGCTGGAGAACATTGCGGGCCTGATGGCACCGCTGCGCCAGGGGGCCACCTGCATCACCCTGCCGCTGGCCGAGCTGGGGCTGAGCGGTTCCTCCAGCTTTGACGTGGCCCGCTTTGACGCCACGGTGCAAGCCCAGCAGCCGCAGAGCCTGATCCTGCTGCCGCAGATGCTGCGCGCCTGGACCGCCTGGCTGACGGCCACCGGGGCCCGCGCCCCGGGCAGCCTGCGGCTGGTGG
>NZ_JAZHFR010000226.1:0-468 GCF_036541385.1 Comamonas sp. GCA5
AAAAATGGAAGATGAAAGCTCCTGATTTATTCGTCAAGAACGTGCGTAATCATCCGGGACCCGACATCTATGCACATGTCACCTGTTGGTCGCTTTACTTCAGCCGAGTTCGACGCCCCGCTCACTGCAAAACCAGAAATGTTTGCGTTTTCGATTTGAAAGCAAGTGTATCAATTGTTGATTGAGAGATAGCAATGCCCCCGATTGGCTGCAGGTGCTTTGAAATGGCACGCTTCAGCCGATGTGATGAACCGTTCTGTGAAGCGAAGCGCACGTTCGCTAAAAAAGCGTTGGAGGTCCGGAGCTGGCCGACTGACGACGTCCGGCTCGTACCCGTTGACGGCCTGTACTAAAACGGACGCTCAAGGCGCAACCACGACGGTCAGCTTTGCGGTGCTGCGCTCACAAATAGTGTTGATTTCCACGCAGAACTGACCCGCAATTTCCATCTCAAACTGACCCACCCTT
>NZ_JAZHFR010000227.1:0-460 GCF_036541385.1 Comamonas sp. GCA5
GCTGTGCTTGCGTCGGGATTTGATGGTCATAGATCTCTCCAGGTTCGGCCTGTTGTCAGGTCATTTTTACGGGGAAAGATCTCGCTTAGCTAGCTGTTCAAAAAACTGGAACCACTTCTCAACGTGGTACGAACGAAAACACCAACGGGCTGCTGCGCCAATACTTCCCCAAGGGCACGGATCTATCTCGATGGAACCATCGAGAGCTTCAAGCAGTGGCATTGACACTCAACAATCGACCACGCAAAACGTTGGGCTGGAGAACACCTGCGGAAGTCTTTAATGAGTATCTAGAATCGGTAACTTAACTTGGTGTTGCGACGACCGGTTGAATCCACCTTGGCTACCCTGGTCCGAGTGGTGCAGCAGTGCCACTGGCCTGCCCCGGCGCCACACAGCCATCATCAGCGCGTCCACCACGAGCTGCGAGGTCATGCTCTCCTGCATCGACCAGCCCACG
>NZ_JAZHFR010000228.1:0-459 GCF_036541385.1 Comamonas sp. GCA5
GGGCTGGCGAGTCAGCCGCAGCATGCAAACGGACTTCGTGCTGGATGCGCTGGAGCAGGCGCTGTATGACCGCCAGCCAGCAGCCCATGCCTTGACGCACCATTCCGACAGGGGCAGTCAAGGTGGATTCAACCGGTCGTCGCAACACCAAGTTAAGTTACCGATTCTAGATACTCATTAAAGACTTCCGCAGGTGTTCTCCAGCCCAACGTTTTGCGTGGTCGATTGTTGAGTGTCAATGCCACTGCTTGAAGCTCTCGATGGTTCCATCGAGATAGATCCGTGCCCTTGGGGAAGTATTGGCGCAGCAGCCCGTTGGTGTTTTCGTTCGTACCACGTTGCCATGGACTATGAGGATCAGCAAAGAACACCTGCACCCCTGACTCGGCAGTGAACCGTGCGTGGTCTGACAGCTCCTTACCACGATCCCACGTTAACGATTTCCATAGCTGGGCAGGC
>NZ_JAZHFR010000229.1:0-449 GCF_036541385.1 Comamonas sp. GCA5
CGACGGGTCTTGTTCTGGGCTTCGGTCATGGTGTCCACCTATCTGGTTTGGTGGACACCATCGTTGCCGCTTACGCCGCCGCCCTCAAGGGTGGGATGACCGTGCGCTTACCAATGAACTGCTCAATCGTCGTTGATTGCCAGTTACCCGGATAGAACAGCTCAATCTTTAGCCTGCCAAAGAAGCCTTCGCATGCTGCATTGTCCGGTGAGCATCCTTTGCGGGACATTGAGCGAACCAGCTTTGCATCATGCACCCTTGAGAGCCAGCCTGGCCAACGGTAGTGAGCCCCGCGGTCCGAATGAATTACAGGCCGGACCTCGTTGCGTTGGACAGTATCAATGGCAGCATCGAGCATAGTGTTGACGAGGTGGGCATTGGGATGGCTACCTATGCTCCAGCTCACCACCATCCCATCGAAACAATCAATCACTGGCGACAGGTAAATC
>NZ_JAZHFR010000022.1:0-46601 GCF_036541385.1 Comamonas sp. GCA5
CTGGCCTTCGTGCCGCAGATGGCCCATACACAAGATGCGATCAGCGTCTGGGGACTCGCGGTGGAAGCTGGGGCGCACGCCCTGGCTGTCCGCGCTGCGCCGCTGTCGGCCACGACCGCCGCGGTGGTGGCCCAGTCGCTGGCCGCCGTGGGCCTGCAGGCCAAGGCGCACAGCGCCTGGAGCACCCTGTCGGGCGGTGAACGCCAGCGCGCCCACCTGGCACGGGCCCTGGCGCAGCAGCCCGGCGTGCTGCTACTGGACGAGCCGACCAACCACCTCGACATCCACCAGCAGCTGTCGCTGATGCAGCTGATCCAGGGCCTGCCCATCACCAAGGTGGTGGCGCTGCACGACCTGAACCAGGCCCTGGCCTGCGACCGGCTGGCGGTGCTGCAGCACGGGCGGCTGGTGCAGCTCGGCCCGCCGGCCGAGGTGCTCAGCCCCGAACTGCTGCGCAGCGTCTTCCAGGTGCAGGCGCGCACCCTGATCGACCCCCAGGACGGCCGCCACGTGCTGCGCTTTCAGCCGCTGGCGCCCCCTGCTCCCTGAGTTTGAAAGGCCCCTCCATGACCCTCCTGCCCCCCAGCCGCCTGGCGGCCCTCCTGCTGTGCGGCGGTGCCACCACCCTGGCCCACGCCGAGACCTGGGAGGTCCGGATGCTGAACCGCGGCCCGCACGGCCCCATGGCCTACGAGCCGGAATTCGTGCGCGCCGCACCGGGCGACACCATCCGCTTCGTGGTGGCCAGCAGCGGCCACGATGCGGTCTCCATCGACGGCATGGCGCCCGCCGGGGCCACGCCGTTTCGCGGCAAGGTCAACCAGGAGATCACCGTCACGCTGACCGAACCCGGGCTGTACGGCGTCAAATGCCTGCCGCATTACGCCATGGGCATGGTGATGCTGATCCAGGTCGGCGAGGCCCCGCTGTCCGCCCTGGCCGTGCCTGAGGCGGTGCCGCCGCAGGCGCAGCAGCGCTTCCAGGCGATTGTGGCGCGCGCCCAGGCCGGCACCAAATAAAAGAGCATCCTGCGCAGACCCCATGCGGGCTGGCGCGGTATTTCATGAAATTTCTGGTACCGCGGCTGCAGCACCTGTCCGCTGCAGCTTCAGCGGCAGCGCCCCCCACCTCTCCCGGACCCGACCCCATGCCTTGCAAGATCTCCCCCCTTTCCGCCCTGGGCGCCGCCTTGCTGTGCGCCGCCGCCAACGCCCAGGCCAGCGCCCAGGACGAGGCCCAGGGCTTTGTCGCCGGCAGCCGCCTGGGCCTGCTGAACCGCGTGGTGTGGGAGCAGCTGGACTACCAAAAAGGCAGCAGCTTCCGCGCCACGAACGGGCTGCGCGGCCAGACCCAGGCCCAGGAATCGGCCTACGGGCTGATGCTGAACTACCAATCGGGCTACACGCGCGGCCTGGTGGGCGTCGGCCTGGATGCCCACGCCTATGGCGCCCTGAACCTGGACACCCAGGCCGACAGCGCCCGTGCCACGCCGCGCTATGTGGCCAAGGACGGTGCAGACATTGCCGACCGCTTTGGCCGCGCCGGCGCCGCGCTGAAGCTGCGCCTGGCCTCGACCGAGCTGAAGCTGGGCGAGATGCGCACCAAGAACCCCATCTTCAGCTCCTCCGACAGCCGCCTGCTGCCCGAGACCAACCGCGGCTGGCAGCTCACCAGCACCGACCTGCCCGGCCTGAGCCTGCAGGCCGGCCGCTTCACGCGCTGGAGCGACCGCAACGCGCGCCAGAACGGGGGCCGGCTGCTGGCCAACTATGCCGGCAGCCCCGGCGATGCCTTCAGCTTCCTGGGCGGCACCTGGACCACCCCCGTCCCCCACCTGTCCGTCAGCAGCTACTACGGCCGCTATGCCGAGCACTGGAACACCTGGTACCTGGGTAGTGCCTACCAGCTGCCACTGGCCGAGCAGCGCAAGCTGGCGTTCAACCTGAACCTGTACCGCAACACCGATACCGGCCAGGCGCGGGCCGGCCACATCGACACCACCACCTGGAGCCTGATGGGCAGCTACGCCTTCGGCCCGCACAAGCTGGGGCTGGGCTACCAGAAGGTGCAGGGTGACAACCCGTTCGACTATGTGAACCGCGGCTCCATCTGGCTGGACAACGCCATGCAGCTGTCCGACTTCAACGGCCCGCGCGAAGCCTCCTGGCAGCTCAAGTACGACGTGGACCTGGGCCCCCTACTCGCCCCCGGGCTGAGCGCGGGCGTGGCCTACACGCGCGGCTCGGGCATCGACCACCGCCACCTCAACAGCGTCTACGCCAACTACCTGGGCTACAGCGGCAGCGGCGGCAAGCACTGGGAGCGCGACCTGCTGCTGCGCTACACCGTGCAGCAAGGCATGACCAAGGGCATGGCGCTGCAGTTGCGCTACAGCGTGCACCGCGCCAACCGGACGCAGGGCGAAGCCAACATCGACCAGATCCGCCTGCTGGTGGAAATGCCCATCCAGCTGCTGCCCTGAGGCCGGGCCCCTGCGGCGCTGCCGTGGCGAAAAAGCAGAGCAGCCTGCGCAGACTGCATGCGCGCTACAGTCCATTTTGCACAACAACCTCCGGTCGCGCTGCTTCGAGAAAGGGGCGGCGCGTTAGCTTCTCTTAACTGGCTGTAGGGTCATTAACGCCATCGCCACACAAGAGGTCGGCCATCGCCCAAAATCCAGCCCCTTACGCCACCGCCAAGGCCGCAGCAGTGCGGCTTTTTTGTGGGCCTGTCCGGTCGGCCCCACGGGCCCGCCGGGTGATTGCAACGGATTTCCCCCCTTTCTATGTCTGCTGACTCGCAAGTGTCTTCCCTGCGCCGGGGCCTCAAGGCCCGGCACATGTCCATGATCGCCATTGGCGGCTCCATCGGCACCGGGCTGTTCGTGGCCTCGGGCGCCACCATCTCGCAGGCCGGCCCCGGCGGCGCGCTGCTGGCCTACTGTGTGATCGGCCTGATGGTCTACTTCCTGATGACCAGCCTGGGCGAGATGGCCTCGCACCTGCCCGTCTCGGGCTCGTTCGCCACCTACGGCGCCAAGTACGTGGACGAGGGCTTCGGCTTCGCCCTGGGCTGGAACTACTGGTACAACTGGGCGGTGACGATTGCCGTGGACCTGGTGGCCGCGCAGCTGGTGATGGCCTACTGGTTCCCCGGCGTCAACGGCCTGCTGTGGAGCGCAATCTTCCTGGCGCTGATGTTCGGCCTGAACTCGCTGTCGTCCAAGGGCTTCGGCGAATCCGAGTTCTGGTTTGCCGCCATCAAGGTGGTGACCGTGCTGGTCTTCATCGGCGTGGGCCTGCTGATGGTCTTCGGCATCCTGACCGGCGGCGCCCCCGACGGCCTGTGGGGCAACATCGCCAACTTCACGGCCGGCGACGCGCCGTTTGCCGGCGGTTTTGCGGCGCTGATCGGCGTGGCCATGATCGTGGGCTTCTCCTTCCAGGGCACGGAGCTGATCGGCATTGCCGCCGGCGAGTCCGAGAACCCCGCCCAGAACGTGCCCCGCGCGGTGCGCAAGGTGTTCTGGCGCATCCTGCTGTTCTACGTCTTCTCCATCCTGATCATCGGCCTGCTGATCCCCTACACCGACCCGCAGTTGCTGCGCAACGACCTGGGCGACATCAGCGTCAGCCCCTTCACCCTGGTGTTCGAGCACGCCGGCCTGCTGGGCGCAGCGGCGGTGATGAATGCCGTGGTGCTGACCTCGGTGCTGTCGGCCGGCAACTCCGGCATGTACGCCTCCACGCGCATGCTGTACGCCCTGGCGCAGCAGAACATGGCGCCCAAGATCTTCGCCCGCGTGAATGCGCGCGGCGTGCCCATCATGGCGCTGATCGCCACCACCGTGATCGCGGCCCTGTGCTTCTTCACCAATGTGTTCAGCCCCGAGTCGGTCTACATCTGGCTGCTGAACCTGTCGGGCATGTGCGGCTTCATCGCCTGGCTGGGCATTGCCATCAGCCACTACCGCTTCCGCCGCGCCTGCGAGGTGCAGGGCTTTGACACGCACCAACTGCCCTACCGCGCTGCGGCCTTCCCCATCGGGCCCATCTTTGCGTTCGCGCTGTGCCTGATCATCACCCTGGGCCAGAACTACCAGGCCTTCCTGGCCGAGACCATCGACTGGACCGGCGTGATCGCCACCTACATCGGCATCCCGCTGTTCCTGGCGATCTGGTGGGGCTACAAGCTGGGCAAGGGCACGCGCTTCATCCAGCTGCAGGACATGGACATCAGCGGCGCCCGCTGAGCCACCGGGCCGCGGCCAAGGGCTGGACAGCCGGGGCCGCTACTCTGAAAAGAGCTGTCAGCGCTCGTGCCACAAGGGTTTTCAGCTGTTTTATCGCTGAAACCCAATGTGGGCCTGCGCTGGCAGCTCTTTTTTTGGATCAATGCGCGGCCACGCGGGGCGCTTCACCCGCTGCGCCCAGTCTGCGCCGCTGGCCCAGCACGGCCAGCACCAGGGCCAGCAGGATGGCCGCCACGGCCACGCTGACCCAGGTGAAGGACGTCTCGAACGCCTGCATCGCCGCCTGCAGCATGGCCTGCGCCTCGGGGTGGGCACGGGCGTGGGCATGCGCCTCATCCAGGCTGCCGCCCGCCTGCACGGCAAAGCCCAGGCGGTCCACCGTGGACACGTAGACCGCCGTCATCAGCGAGCCGAAGATGGTCACGCCAAAACCGCCACCAAACTCGTAGGCCGCGCCCTCCACGGAGCCGGCCATGCCGGCGCGGTCTTCCGAGACATTGCTCATCACCAGGGTGCTGGACGCCGTCAGGCTGGCGCCGATGCCGATGCCGCAGACCGTCAGCACCAGCACCTGTGCCAGCACACTGCCGTCGCGCAGCAGCAGATAGCCGACGATGCCCAGGGCCGTCATCGCCAGCCCGGCGGCAATCACGCGCACGCAGCCGATGCGGCCGATCACCGCGCCGGCCAGCGGCCCGGCAAAGAACGAGCCCAGCGAAATCGGCAGCACGAAGGCCCCGGCCTCCAGCGGGCTCTTGCCCACCACCAGCTGCAGCCGCTGGCTGAGCACCAGCTCGAAGCCGATCAGGGTCATGGACGCCACCAGCGCCACCAGCATGCCGGTGGCAATCGGCGCCTGGGCCAGCAGGCGCAGGTCGATCAGCGGGCGCTCCAGCCGCAGCTGCCGGCGCACGAAGCCCCCCAGCGTGGCGCCGCCCAGCACCAGCATGCCCAGGGCCAGCGCGGCGCTGCCGCCGGGCTTGGCCAGCTCCTTGATGCCATAGGCCAGCGCGATGATGCCGACCATGCTCAAGCCACAACTGGGCAGGTCGATGGTGATGGCGGCATTGCCCGGACGCACCGGCACGTAGCGCAGCGCCAGCAGTGTGGCCACGGCGATGATGGGCACGTTGATCAGGAACACCGAGCCCCACCAGAAATGCTCCAGCAAGGCGCCGCCCAGCAACGGCCCTACAGCCGCGCCACCGGAGGCGATTGCGGCCCAGATGCCGATGGCCAGCGCCAGCTCGCGCGGGTCCTGGAACGTCACCCGGATAATGGCGATGGTCGCCGGCAGCATGGCGGCGCCACCGATCGCCAGCAGCACCCGCGCGCCGATCAGCACCGCGGAGGTCGTCGCCAGGGCCGCCAGCATGGAGGCCACGCCAAACACGACCATGCCGGCGATGAAGATGCGGCGGTGCCCGATGCGGTCGCCCAGTGCGCCCAGCACCGGCATCAGCCCGGCCATGACCAGGGAGTAGGCGTTCAGGATCCACAGCTTCTCGGAGGCCGTGGTGCGCAGGGCCTGAGCCAGGCTGGGCAATGCGGTGTACAGCACCGTAATGTCGATCACGACCAGGAACAAGGCCGCGGAAACAATCGCCAGCGTCAGCCAGCGATTTTGAAAGGGTCTCTCCATGTGTCCCACATTCAATTAAAATACGACCGCATTGTAATGCGTTCGTATTTTTATTTCCTGCCCCACTGCCATGGCCCGAAAACCTTCCATCGACAAAGCCCGCCTGCTTGAAGCCGCCGAGCAGATCATCGTGGCGCGCGGCGCGGCCGCCCTGTCTTTCGACGCCATCGCCAAGGCGGCCGGGGTCAGCAAGGGCGGTGTGCAAAACACCTTCGGCACCAAGGAAGGCCTGCTGGCGGCGCTCTATGAGCACCTGGACAGCGGCTACCAGGCGCGCTTCGACAGCGCCCGGGCCGAAGGCGCCTCGTCGGTGAATGCCTATGTGGATGCTGTGACCACGGCGGCTTCGGCCGTGAACCAGCGGATTGCGGCCTTCTCGCTGGCCATCACCCAGGAGCCGGAAAGCCGCGCCTGCCTGCGCGCCTGGTATGCCCAGGTGTTCGACCAGCTGTCGGCCGCCACCCCCGAAGGCCGCCAGGAGATCCTGCGTCTGTGCGCGCTGGAAGGTGCGCTGATGCTGCGCTTCATGGACCTGCTGCCGCTGCAAGACAGCGACTGGGCGCAGGTGTTTGCCGACCTGCGCCAGTGAACGCCCGGCGCACGGGCCGGCACCGGGCCTTGGAACTCAGGCCCGGGCGCCCAGCACCACGGCCAGGGCCGACAGCGTGACCAGCAGCACCGGCAGTGTCAGCACCGCACCCACCTTGAAGTAGTAGCCCCAGCCAATCGTGCGGCCCTTTTGCGCCAGCACATGCAGCCACAGCAAGGTGGCCAGGCTGCCAATCGGTGTGATCTTGGGCCCCAGGTCGCAGCCGATCACGTTGGCGTAGACCATGGCCTCCTTGACCAGCCCGGTGGCGCCGGAGGCATCGATGGACAAGGCCCCGATCAGCACCGTGGGCAGGTTGTTCATGACCGATGACAGCAGCGCCGACAGCAGCCCGGTGCCCAGGGCCGCGCCCCAGATGCCGCCCTGCGCAAACCAGTCCAGCCAGCCGGCAAGCTCATCCGTCAGCCCGGCATTGCGCAGGCCATAGACCACCAGGTACATGCCCAGCGAGAACACGACGATCTGCCAGGGCGCCCCGCGCAGCACCTTGCGGGTGCTGATGACCGCGCCGCGCGCGGCCACCGCGAGCAGCAGGGCCGCGGCCACCGCCGCCACGGCGCTGACCGGCACGCCCAGCGGCTCCAGGCCAAAGAAGCCGACCAGCAGCAGCACCAGCACCACCCAGCCGGCACGGAAGGTGGCCGGGTCGCGGATGGCATCGGCCGGGGCCTTGAGCTGCGCCAGCTCATACCGGGCCGGGATGCTGCGGCCAAAGCACAGCATCAGCACCACCAGGCTGGCCAGCACCGAGGCGATGTTGACTGGCACCATCACGGCCGCGTAGGCGTTGAAACCGATCTGGAAGAAGTCGGCCGACACGATGTTCACCAGGTTGGACACGATCAGTGGCAGGCTGGCGGTGTCGGCGATGAAACCCGCCGCCATCACGAAGGCCAGCGTGGCCGCTGGGGAAAAGCCCAGTGCCATCAGCATGGCCATGACGATGGGCGTCAGGATGAGCGCAGCGCCATCGTTGGCAAACAGCGCCGACACCACCGCCCCCAGCAGCACGATGAAGGCAAACAGCCGCAGGCCCCGCCCGCCCCCCCAGCGGGCCACGTGCAAGGCTGCCCATTCGAAGAATCCCGCCTCATCCAGCAGCAGGCTGATGAGGATGATGGCGACAAAGGTGGCCGTCGCGTTCCACACAATGCCCCAAACCACGGCAATGTCGCCCAGGTGCACCACGCCCAGCAGCAGTGCGATGGTGGCACCGATGGAGGCGCTCCAGCCGATGCCCAGGCCGCGCGGCTGCCAGATGACCAGCACCAGGGTGAAAACAAAGATCAGGATGGCCGTGAGCATGGTGCAGGGTTTTTCAGAAAACAAACGAGGCACCACCATGGTGGTGCCGGGAATCGGGAACAGCCGGTCAACGGGCTTGGCCGGCCGCGCAGTGTTCCGCATGGGCACCCATTCCCCCATATGGAGGCATGACCGCTCGGAACGCTGCTGCAGCAGTGCGGCCGGTTACTGGCTGGCAGAGGCAGACAGTGCACGCGCCGTGCCTTGCAGGCATGTGCGTGCCAGCTTGTCCGCCGGCAGGTTGACCAAGAGCTCCAGACGCTGGCGCATCAGGTGCAGGGTCTGGCGGAAGGCCTCCAGCTTGGCGTCATCGCTGCCGTCGCCGGCGGAAGGGTCGGCATAGCCCCAGTGTGCCGTGGCGGGATGGCCGGGCCAGATCGGACAAACCTCACCCGCCGCGCTGTCGCAGACCGTGATGATCAGGTCCATGTGGGGCGCCCCAGGGGCGGCAAACACCTCCCAGCTCTTGCTGTGCAGCCCTTGCGTGGCGATGCCGGCCCGCTCCAGCACCTGCAGGCCCAAGGGGTTGGGCTGCTGGTTGGCGCGCGGGCTGCTGCCGGCCGAAAAGGCCTGAAAACGCCCCTGCCCCAGATGGTTGAGCAAGGCCTCAGCCAAGATGCTGCGCGCCGAATTGTGGGTGCACAGGAACAGAACATGCAATGGTTGAGCAGAAGTCATGAAATCTCAGCAACAGGTCGATGGGTTGGAGCCAGAGCGGGGAGCACAGCAACTGGTGGTGGTGGCCGGTGCAGGTGCTGCCGCTTTTGGGGCGCAGCAAGCACTGTTCGTGGCCGCTGCGTCGGATGTTTCGTGGAAGACCGGAATGTTTCCCAACGAATGAAAATGTTCCCAGGCAATCCCCTGGGGATCGGTGATCCAGTGCTTGTCACTGCGTGCGTAGCAGCAGGTGGTGCTGCCCTCGTCCAACACAGCCATGTCCGCGGCCTGCGCACGCGCCTTGAGGTCGGCCAGCTCCTCCTTGGCATCCACCTGAAAACCCAGATGGTCCAGACCCGGCGGGTGGTGACCACGCGTGGAGATGGCGAAATTCACGCGGGGATCGTTCAGCATCCATTTGGCGTAGTCGCACTCCACGCGTGCTGGTGCTGCGCCAAACAGCTGGGTATAGAAGGCGATGTTCTGGGCCAGATCATCGACGTGCAGGTGGACATGAAAGCGTTTCATCGTCAGCTCCTTCAGCAGTGGCAGGACGCGGCCCCGGCCGGCGTGCAGGCCGCGCCTTGACAGCAGTTTTCGGTCATGTACGCAAGCAATCCGTTCATCGCAGGGAACGCGGCCCGGTACAGCACATTGCGACCCAGGCGCTCCTGGCTGACCAGCTCGGCGTGGAACAGCTCCTTGAGGTGGAACGACAGGGCATTGGGAGCAATTCCCAGCTGCTCGGCCAAGGCGCTGGGCGTCAGCCCCTCGGGGCCTGCGACCACCAGTGCCCGGAACACACGCAAGCGTGCCTCGTGGGCCAGCGCCGCCAGGGATCGAATGACTTGTGCTTCTTGCATAAGCCAATAATACAACATTTGTTGAATTATTGTTTGATAAAACTGCCTGCTAACCGGACTGCAAGCAGCCATGCCGTGCATGCGACCCAACACCACAGGGCTTGGGACAGCACACAGGCGACGAGGACAGGGATGTTCTCAGCGACCCTGCAAGGAAGCGCAACGCCTGTGCGTTCGAGCCGTGCTTGCTACTAGAAACGATAGCACTCGGCATCCTGCCCCCCAAAAAAACTGACCACCTGTGCAGGTCACAGGTGGTCAGCGAGACCGCCATTGACGGGCTGACCGGCTGGGTCAGGGGCCGCGGGCGGCACAACCCGAGCGGCTCACCTTCCGGCAATCTGGGGGTTCAACGTGCCGCAGCGGCTGCGGGCTCCATGCCAGTGCTGCGCACGATGGGCGCTGCGGCAGGCGCGGCCAGGAAGCGGATCAAATGCGAGGCCACGGCCGTGTCCGCAGCACCTTCAGCGACCCCGGCGGAAAAGAAGACTCGTTGCTGAACTTCCTCAGGCAAAGGGCCGACGAACTCCAGCTCCTTGAATGGCAAGAGTTCGCTGACCTGCTGGAAGCCAATTTCAGCATCCCCGCGCAGCACGACGGCCCCCACGCGTTCGCTGTAGATCTTGGTGGCCTTGTACTTGATCTGCTCGGCCACGCCCAGGCGTGGAAACAGTTCGTTGGACAGGTACGTCCCGCTCGCACTGGCGGAATAAGCGATCGACTTTGCATCCAGCAAGGTCTGCTTGAGTCCCTCGACGCTGCTGATGTCAGGCTTGGGCGTGCCTTTGCGCACGCTCATACCGATCATGGAGCGCGCCAGATCCACACGGCTGCCGGTCTTCACCTTGCCTTGCTGAATGAACTGGTCCAGGGCCGAGTCAGCCAGGATCACGATATCGAACTGCTCGCCCCGCGCCAGGCGGCTGGGGATGGAATCGGGCGCATTGCCGATCGAGGCGCCACGTGAGGTGATCACTTTGTGCCCTGTGGCCTGCTCGTAGAGCGGGATCAGTTGGTCGTACGCGGCCGAAAACCCGCCGGAGGTCACCACCCGGATTTCCGCGGCATGGACGACCGTGGTGCACAAGGCGCTGACGGCCAGGCCTGCGCCCGCCAGCAGGCCCAGGAAGCTGCGGACAGCGCCACGCCGGGATACGGCATGCTTGTGAGTGATGGTGTGCATGGAATGTCTCCTGTGTTGTTGTCAGTTGTCGCTGCAGACCATCAATCGGCCGAGATCTTGCGCTCGCGGATGATGCGGCCCCACTTCGCATGCTCGGCGGCGATGAAGCTGCCCAGTTCTTCGCGCGTCCCTGGTGCTGCGGTCTGGCCGTGCTTGAGCAGGTTGTCGCGCACCTCGGGGGTGTTCAAGACCTTGACCAGCTCGGTGTTCCAGCGGTCCAGCAGGGCCTTGGGCGTTTTGGCGGAAGCCACAAAGGCGTACCAGTTGGTGGCGTTGAAGCCTGGGTAGCTTTCGGCCACGGTGGGCACATTCGGCAGGTAGGCAGGCCGGCTCAGGCCCGTGGTGGCCAGCGGAATCAGCTTGCCCGATTCGATGTGCGGCAGCGCCGTGGGAGGTGCCGCATAGAACGACGTGACACGCCCACCGAGCACGTCCTGCAGCGCAGGCGCCCCGCCCTTGTAAGGCACGTGCACGGTATCGATCTTGGCGACATCGTTGAGCAACTCGCCCGCCAGGTGGGCGGCCGAGCCCGGGCCTGTGGAGGCGAAGTCCAACTTGCCCGGTTCACGCTTGGCCTTGGCCACAAACTCGCCCAGGCTCTTGATGCCGGTGCTGGCCGGCACCACCAGCACATTCGGGAAGGTCACCCCCATCGTGATCGGCGCCAAATCCTTGAGCGGGTCGTAGCTGACCTTCATGAAGTGGGGAGAAATGCTCAAGGGGCCGATGGAGCCAAACAGCAGCATGGAGCCGTCCGCAGGGCCATTCGCCACCTGGCCATGGGCCAGGTTGCCGCCGGCACCGGGCTTGTTTTCCACGATCACGGATTGGCCGATGTTTTCGCCGAGTTTCTTGGCAATCACCCGGGCGGCAATGTCGGCCGAGCCGCCTGCCGCAAACCCCACCACCAAGGTCACCGCTTTTTTGGGAGGGAAGTCCTGTGCATGCGCCAGGTTCGTGGCAAGGCAGGCACCCGCGGCCAGGGCCCCGGTCGCAAGCAATGTGCGTCGTTTCATTTTGTCTCCAGAATTGCCGGGCTTTGACGGCTTTGTAAAAGCCCGCATCCTAGGCAGAGGACAATATTCTGTGAATTGCAATTTATAAAGAGACTATTGCATGCAACGCATCAAATTCGACATGGGCGAGCTGATCGCCTTTGTGGTGACTGCCGAAAAAGCCAGCTTTCGCCACGCTGCGGATGCCCTGTTCCTGTCGCCGCCGGCATTGAGCCGTCGCGTCGAACGCCTGGAGGCGGCCGTGGGAGCACGCCTGCTGGAACGCACCACCCGGCACGTGGAATTGACGGCGATTGGCCAGGAATTCCTGCAAGAGGCGCGGGCCGCCCTAGCCGGCCTGGAAGAGGCCATCCAGCGCGTGAACGACCAGCAAAAACTGCGCCGCGGGCGCGTGTCCATCGCCTGCATTCCGTCCGTGGCCATCAATTTGCTCCCCAACCTGCTGGCAAAGTTTGCCGTGCAGCAGCCCGACGTCCAGGTGCATGTCATCGATGAAAGTGCCCCCCAGGTGCTGGACGCCGTACTCAAAGGGGATGCCGACTTCGGCATCAGCTTCACCGGCAGCCAGGAATCGTCGCTGCGGTTTGAAGCCCTGACACGGGAGCGCTACATGCTGGCCATGCCGCGCAGCCACCCCTGGGCCGCCCGCCCCCATATCCACTGGGCCGAACTGTCAGGCCAGCGCCTGGTGTCGGTGTCGCACAAAAGCGGGAACCGGTTGCTGCTGGACCAGGTCATGGCCGAACTGCCGCACCAACCCGTGGCTTGGTACCAGTGCAACCACGTGGCCGGCGCCCTGGCCTTGGTGGAAGCCGGCTTGGGGCTGAGTGCCATTCCTCATTTGGCCTTGCGGCCAGACCACCCGAATTTGTGCGCCATTCCGCTGACGGAACCCGACCTCTGGCGCACGCTGGGTTTCCTGCAGCGCCGCGACAGGGTGCTGGGCCCCTCGGCCCAGGCCTTTCGCACCCACCTGCAGCAGGAATTGCTGCCCACGCCCGAGGCAGTAAGCATGGTGCCCGAGCGCATAGCACCCGCAAAAGCGAGATGAGCGCAGATCGTTCTACGCCCTCTCTCTCACTACCCCAGCCATTCGGATGCTAGCGCGGTAGGTCCTTTGCCGGCGTGCAGCAGCCCTGCGGCGCAGGTAAGGGCTGGATCCTAGAACATGCGCCGCGGGCACGGCCGATCAGGACGTCTTCCAGAAAATATAGTCCGCCTGGTAGGGCACGACCTGCTTGCTGCCCACGCTACTTGCCCCGCAAGCCATGCTGGGCGCCACACCGCCCTTGGTCGCCACGCGCTGGATGTACGTCACCCCCTGCATGGCGCCCATGCCACTGGCTGGATTGGCCTTGACCAGTTGCAATGGAATGTTGCCCGCCCCGGCCGGCGAGACCGCGACCTGCGTGGCAGTGACTTTGGAGCCATCGTTGTTCTCCCACGTCGCAGGCGGCCCCCAGTATTTGCCGATCACCTCGCCGCCGCGGGTTTGCAGCTTGGCATCGGGGCCCACAAAGACCCATTCGTGCTCGCTGGGCATGTCTTTCTTGGCGCGGCATTCATAAGTGATGTGGCCCACGCCCACGGTTTCCATGACCACTTGATGGCCAGCCGGCACCTGCACGGGTGCTGGCAATTGCGCCTGCGAAAAAGTGGGATGCCGCTGCATGGGTGCACATGCGCTGAGCACCAGGGCCGCTACACCCAGGGCCGTCGAAAAGGGTACGCGTTGATGTTGCATGATGATTTCCTGGAACGATGAAGTGAATCAAGGCATCCGGCCGGTCGGCCGGGTGCGGGGAAGCGGCCTGTCAGCCGCCGAAGGACAAGGGATTGCTCGGCAAGGAACGGCCCAGCGCCGACAACAGCGCGGTGTAGTGCATGGCTTCATCGGCCGCCAGGCGGCCTGCGACCTTGGCCAGATCACGGTGCTCGAACGCGGGAATAACGCCCAGGTAGGCATTGGTGGCACCCAGTTCCAGCCTGGCCGCCAGCGCCAGCACGTCGGCCTGGCTTTTCAGCGTGGCGGCCTTCAGCGATTCCGCGTAGGTCTGCAGCGGCGCTTCGGCGACCGGGCTGCCCCCCCAGCGTCTGGATGGTGGCGACGAGTGCGTCGCGGTGTCCCTTGTGATGGCTCTGGAACAGCAGGGCCACATCCAGTGCAGGTTTTTGCAATAGACCACTGCCCGCGCCCAACTGGTAGGCATTGATGGCTTCATGCTCCAGCCCCAGGGCCACGTTCAGGATGGCGACGTCCTTGGCGGGATCGTTGCCCATGCCCTGCGCCAGGGCCTCGTTGCCGGCCAGCATGGCGACCGCCACGGCCGACAAGCTGCCGGTGGCTCCCAGAAATCCTCGCCGCGAGGCGGTCGTGGAGAAACGGCCTTCAACCAAATTACTGCTCATGGTGACTCCTTGTTGATGATGGGGCTGTGTCGACGAATTGGTGTGTTCGACGTAGGGAATACGCAGCCGTGGCATCAATGGATTCAAGTTTTTAAGAATTTTTTGCTACTGCGCGTGCATCCAATCGCCCGGATGCTGCGTATATGCCCAAAGACAAGGCCTGCAAGCTGCGTTGGCGGCAATGCAACAGCGCCCCAACAAGCAGGTGCTTCTCATCACAATGGCGGCATGAACGCCACCACACCGGACCAGCAACTGATGGAATTCCTAGACCGCATAGCCGCCCGGGACGAAGCGGCGCTCAAACAGCTGTACGACCAGACCGCATCGCGGCTGTATGGCCTGGCACTGCGCATCGTGGGCAACAAGGAGTGGGCCGAGGATGTGCTGCAAGAGAGCTTTCTGGGCATCTGGCGCAATGCCGGGACCTACCGCGACTCGCTGAGTCCGCCATTGGCGTGGATGGGCATGCTGGTGCGCAGCAGGGCCCTGGACTTTTTGCGCAGACGCCGTGCGGAGCGCTTGCACCTGAATGTTCCCATCGAAGACATGGAGGAGCTGCCGCAGGACCCACAGGCGCAGGGGCCGATGCAACTGGTCGAAGCCAGTGAGCAAGCCGCCGTGCTGCACCAGTGCATGCAGCGCCTGGAAGATGCCCAGCGCCAGGTGGTCAGCCTGGCGTACCTGAAGGATCTCAGTCACAGCGAACTGGCCAGCTACCTGAAATTGCCTTTGGGCACGGTCAAGACATGGATGCGCCGCAGCCTGGAGCAGTTGCGCAAGTGCATGGCGCGCCATGTTTGAGCCCCTGGAGCCTCACCCATGAACCTGACACGCAATCCACAACTGCTTGACCAGTTGGCAGCCGCTTACGCACTGGGCAGCCTGCGCGGAGGGGCCCGCCGGCGTTTCGAGCAACTGGCCCGGGAATACCCCCAGGTGCGCGCCGCGGCACTGCTGTGGCAGGGGCGCTGGTCGGCTTTCGGGGAAGTCCAAGCGCCGGTGGTGCCCGATGCAGCGGTCTGGACCCGCATCCACAACCTGGTGCAAGCCGAGACGTCGAATGCCCTGTGGAGCGCGCAGCGCCAGGCCGGAACGTCCAGGCAGGCGGCGCGGGCATTGACATGGTGGCGTGGCTGGGCGCTGGCCGGCAGCTTTGCCACGGTGGCAGCAGTTGCGCTGGGACTGTGGTCGCACCAGGGCCTGCAGCACAGCACACGGCAGCAGCTGGCTTTGCTGCAAACGCAGCTCCAGAGCACACAGGCGGCCTTGCAGGCGACGCCGCAGATCCGGTATGTGGCGGTGTTGGCCGATGCCAAGGCAGATGCCTCGGTGCTGGTGACGTTTGATGCCCGACACGACCAGCTCGTGCTGCAGCGCGTGGGAGGATTCCAGGAAGCCGACAACCAATCCTTGCAACTGTGGGCCTTGCCACAGCAAGGCGCCCCACGGTCCCTGGGCGTCCTGGGCCAGGGCAAGCTGGACGAGCTCAAAGCCCAAGAACAGGATGTGCACACGATCCCGGCGCTGGCCATCAGCCTGGAGCCCAAGGGCGGCGTTCCCAGCAGCATGGGGCCCACAGGACCGGTGTTGTTCAAGGGGGCGCTGATCCGCCGCGAGCTTTGAGGGCGCGGTGCCCGCACCGAAAGTTGCCCATTCCAGCATCGATGCACCCCGCATTCCTGCACATTCCAGCTAGATCCGGGCAGATCCTTTTCACCAACCACAACCCGCCACCCTACTGGCAGGCGCACTGACAGCCCACACACGGAGGCCTGATGGCGCTTGAAGCCTGCACCAACCAAAAAGCCTGGCCACTTGGGATTGCGCCAGGCTTGTGGGGATGCGCCACGTAGCGCATCCGTGTCTGATGCGCACTCAGAACTGGTAGTTCGCACTCAGCAGGAACGTGCGCGGCGCTCCGGGCATGGCGTTGGAGCGCCAGTACTCCGTGTCCAGCAGGTTCGAGACCGCCATCGTCACCGTCCAGGGAGCTGCACGCCAGCCCACCAGTGCATCCCAGCGGGTATAGCCCGGCAGGCGCGCCGTGTTGGCCGCATTGCTCCAGCGGGCGCTGGTGTAGGTCACCCCCAACTCCCCGTACCAGGGGCCGGACGGTGCATAGCGCACGAACAAATTGCCATTGCGCTTGGCGGTGTTCTGCAGATCCAGGCCGACATTCGCAGGGGCCTGCTGGTCTTCCACCACTTTGGCACTCATCAGGCCCACGCCACCGCGCACATACCAGCTGGAGGCCACGCGCCCCGAGGCGCTGAGTTCCACCCCGCGCGAGCGCTCCTTGCCACGGATCGCCCACACGGTGGGCTGGTTGGTGGCATCGGGGCGATAGCGGATGTTGTAGTGCTCGAGCTGGTAAACAGCCAGCTGTGTCGACAAGGCACCATCAGCCAATCACTCTTGAGGCCGGCCTCGACCTGGCGGGAATGCTGCGGCTGGTCGTCGTACACCGCCGTCGCGGCGGTGTCCACCGAAATGGTGCCGCGCCCACCATAGGGCGAATAGCTCTTGCTGTAGGACGTATACAGGCTCTGGCTGGGAACAGGTTGCCAGACCACCCCAACGCGGGGGCTGGTGGATGACCCCTCATAGCCGCGCTGGAACCCCGTCACGTAGTTGGTCGAGTGGAACTTGAAGCGATCGTGGCGCAAACCCGCCAACAGCTTCCACTGGGACGTCAGGCTGATCAGGTCCTGAAAGTACACGGCCTGCGTCTCCCCCTCATGGCGGTTGTTCTGCGTCGGAGCAACGCGGACTGGCCTGGCCGGCCATGCGCCGGTATTGGGGTTGAGCGGATCGTAGGTGAACAATCCCGCCACCGTGCCATAGACCTTGGGCCGGCGCAGCTCCTCGCTGACCTCCACGCCCACCAGCAGCTCATGCCCGATGCGGCCGGTCTGGAACTTGCCGGACAGGTCCACCGTATTGGAGGTGGTGCGGTTCTGGGTTTACTGCCAGGCGTAATTCGGGCGGATCAGCCCGGTGACCGCGTTGTAGGTGCCGACAAAGTAGTGGTCGAAGTCCTGATCGGCTTCACGCTGGCTGGCCACCCAGCGCACACTCCAGTCGTCGTTGAAGTCGTAACTCAGGTCCGAGCGGGCCACACGCAGGCGGTCCTCCACATAGTCGCCCGGATGCTGAAAACCGTTGCGGATAGACACCCCGGCCGGCAGCGTTTCGTACGACGGTCCACGGTCGGGCACCCGCCAGACGTTGTCATAGGTGTACTGTGCCGTCCAGCGCAGCCCGGTGCGCGTGTCCACCAGGATGCTGGGCGAGATCATCTCGTTCTTGTTGCGAATGCCACTGCGGAAGCTGTGCGCCTGCTCGCGATCGGCTGTGAGCCGCACCACCACATTCGGATTGACCACATGGTTGATGTCGATGGTTCCACCGAAGTTCTCCCAGGAGCCGCCGCGCAGAGTCACGCTGCTTTTGGCATCAAAACGGGCCTGCTTGCTGACCAGGTTGATGATGCCCCCGCCCCCGCCCCGGCCGTACAGCACCGAGCCCGGTCCCTTGAGGATTTCGATGCGCTCTACGTTGGCCGTGCTGCGGCGCACCTGGCCCGATTCACGGATGCCATCCCGGTAAATGTCCCCGGCGTCTGCGCTGAAGCCGCGGATCATCACACCCTCCCCACGCATGTCGTAGTTGGTGTTCACGCCGGGAACGCCGTCGAGCATCACAGCCAGGTCGTTGATCCCGTAGCTCTTGTACTTGTTGACTTCCAGCGTGTCGATGGTCTGCGGTATGTCTTTGGGCGCCAGGTAGGTCTTGGTCGCCGTGGTCACCCCTTCTGGGCGCACATCGTCGGCGTCGTACTGCGAGGCTTTCACCTGCACGGCCGGCAAGGCCGCCATGTCTTCGGCCGCGTCCTGCTGGGCCTGGGCCAGACTGGGCAATGCCAGCAGTACCAGTGCTGCCACAGGGTGCAGCCCGCCGCGTTGTCCCTTGCTTGCGCCCTGCTGCAGGCTTGGTTTGTTGTGCGTCATCACGCGCTTCCCTCTGGGCTGTATCAGCCCTTGAAAATGAAAGAGCGTTAATGTAAACAACAATCAATCTCAATAAGATTTAACTCAAGTCAAAAGGCAAATTCGTCGCGTGCGTACCACAGTGATGCGCTTGTGTGCGCCGCAGATACAGGTTCGGTGGTTGAACGCAGCAGGGCCACCTCTAAGGGGGAAAACATCACTATCAAGGTGATTGACGCTGCAAAGATCATGTCCACAGCCGCCTAGTCCTGACTGTGCACAGCCATACATAGCCAACAGCGAAAGGCAGGTAATCGCGCCCGCAGGTTGCAGAGCTAATTTCAAATTGGACTCTGCATCTGGGATGCTGCAATCGCAATGCTCGAGAACAGAGCCCGCTGTCTGTGTGTGGCCCCAAGCAGACGCCCAATCCTCGGCATCTGGGACATACGCCATGCCTGCAGCGGGCATTCAGGCGCTTGCGGCTCACACCTCCATCACACCGCCGGCATCCAGCGCAGGCACGCGCAGCAAGTCCTCGTTCACCCCCATCACCTCACTGGCACGCTCCACGGCCTGCCACAGGGGGGCCGGCATCTGCAGGATGTCATCCGGCGACGCAGAGCGTGCAATCCAGGCGCTGATGGCACCGTGCTGCTCGTGTGTCAGCAGATCCAGGTTCAGCATTTCATCGATGGTCTTCATAAGGGGGCTTCGTCAATGGTGAGCGGGAGAGACCGCAGGATGCGCACGCCTGCAGTGTGCCTTAGATGCTGCCGACCATCGCCAGATCAAGGGGGCAGCGCTTACGCAGCAGGTGTGCCCCCTCACCCGCCCAGCGGCAGTTCGGTGCGCTTGAGCGTGCGCAGCACGAACATGGACTGGCTGTGCTGGATGCCCTTGATCTTGTAGAGCTTTTCACGCAGCAGGCGCTCGTAATCGCGCGTGTCCTTGACCACCACGCGCAGCAGGTAGTCGTAGGTACCCGAGACCAGGTGCGCTTCCACCACCTCGGGGATGGTGGCCAGCTGTTCACCAAACTTCTCCAGCGTGTTGTCACTGTGGCTGTTGAGCGTGACCATCAACAACACCGTATCGGCAAACCCCAGGGTCTGGGGGTTGATGCGCACGGTATAGCCCTCGATCACCCCCTCGTCCTCCATGCGCTTGATGCGTGTCCAGCAGGGCGAGGCGCTGAGTCCCACCGCCTGGCCGATGTCCTGCAGGCTGGCACGCGCATTGCCTTGCAATACAGCAAGGATTTTCCGATCAATTTTATCCATGAAGCAAATTTTGCTGCAATTTCATAAAACGCAGCATTTTTTTCGAAAACATTCGAATTTCATAGCAGGACAGCAGCATTTTTTGCGGCGCGACATGCAAACTACAAGGCATGGAAGCAACGCCCACCGGCGATGTAGAACGCCATTTCATCGCCAAGGCAATTTACCGTTTGCCCGTGGCCATGTGACCCACGCTGGACGCACTGTGCAAAAAGGCCGATCTGCAATACCCCTCGCAGATCGGCCTTTTTGTTGGTGCCTGCCGCAGACCGCGCCAGGGCGCCCTGCGCACGCGTGCAGGCGGCTAGCCTGCGGTGCCTGCAGGCACCTCCGGCATATTGACCGCCTCCTGCCCGCCCAGTGCCTTCCACAGCGTGACACGGTTGGTTTGCTCGCCCAGGCGCAAGGTGATCAAGGTCTGCTGGGCCGCATACAGGCTGCGCTGCGCGTCCAGCACCGTCAGGTAGTTGTCGACACCGGCCTGAAAGCGCGCATCCGACAAATCGAATGCTTTCTGCGTGGCATAGACCATGCCGGTCTGCGCGCCCAGGCGGTTGGCCCACTGTGCCCGGTCGGCCAGCGCATCGGCGGCCTCCTTGAAGGCCGTTTGCACGGTTTTTTCGTACTGCGAAGTGGCAATTCGCTGGTTGGCCTCGGCCACCTGCACGCCGGCACTCAAGCGACCCCCATCAAAAATGGGCAGCTTGATTTGCGGCATGAAGCTCCAGGTGCCATTGCCACCGCCAAACAAGCTGTCCAGTTCCCGGCTGCCCGAACCGATGCTGCCCGTGAGCGTGATGCTGGGGAACAGGGCCGCCCGCGCGGCACCGATGTTGGCGCTCATGGCGCGCAGGTTGTGCTCTGCCGCCTGCACATCCGGGCGCTGCAACAACACGCTGGAGTGCAGGTTCAGCGGCACCGGCACAAATGCCATGTTGTTGGCATCGTTCGCGGCCATGGTCTGTGCCGTGGGCAGCAAGGCCTCGGGCACCGCGCCGCCGACCAGCAATTGCAGGGCATTGCGACTGCGTGCGGCTTGCGAGGTATAGGCGGCCACATCGCTGCGGGCCGATTCTACGGTTGAGAGGTTTTGCGCGATCACCAGCCCCGAGGTGGCACCGATATCGAACATGCGCTTGGTCAGCGCGTAGGCCTTTTCACGGCTGTCCAAGGTGTTCTGCGCCAGTTCCAGGCGCGCCAGGTCGGCGGCCAAGGTCAACCAGGCATTGCTGACATCGGCCACCAGGCCGATCTGCACATTGCGCTGGTTCTGCTCCGACTGCAGGAACGCTTGCAAGCCCGCCTCGCTGAGGTTGCGCACCCGGCCCCAGAAGTCGATCTCATAGCTGGTAAAGCCCAGCTGCGCGGTGTATTGCTCAGTGACCGTGGACTGGCCGGAATTGCTCAGCTCCGCACTGCTGCGGCTGCGCGTGCCCTGGCCTTGCGCGGAGATGCCCGGCAGCAAATCGGCGCGCGTGATGCCGTATTGGGCCCGCGCTTTTTCGATGTTGTCCACGGCCACGCGCAAGTCGCGGTTGTGGCTCAAGGCCAGTGCCACCACTTCGCGCAGCTGCGGGCTTTGGATCCAGGTTTGCGCCTGCGCGAACTCCAGCGCGCCCGTGCTGGCTTGCACGGGCGTGCCCGTCTGCCCGCTCAGGGTATCCGGCACGCCGGGCACCGGCGGAACGTAATGGGGTGCCAGGTTGCAGGCTGACAGCAGCACGGCAGCCAGGGCAGCGGCGGCCGCAGGCCGCAAATTCAAAGAAGTCATCATGCAGCGCTTTCCTGGTGGTCGGGGGTGTCATCGCGGCGCGAGCGGCTCTTGAACCAGCTGCGCACCAGCAGGAAGAACACCGGCACCATGAACAGGCCCAGCACCGTGGAGGCCACCGTGCCCCCCAGCACCGCCGTGCCGATGGCATTGCGCCCACCGGCGCCCGCGCCCGTGCCCAGCGCCAGCGGCACCACGCCAAAACCGAACGCCAGCGAGGTCATCAGGATGGGGCGCAACCGCATGCGCACGGCTTCCACCGTGGCATCGAACAGGTTCTTGCCCTGCTCCTGCAACTGCACCGCAAACTCCACGATCAGGATGGCGTTCTTGGAGGCCAGGCCCACCGTGGTCAGCAGGCCCACCTGGAAATACACGTCGTTCGACAGCCCGCGGGTATAGGTGGCCAGCAGCGCACCCACCACGCCCAGCGGCACGGCCAGCATCACCGACAGCGGCACGGTCCAGCTTTCGTACAGCGCGGCCAGGCACAGGAAGACGAACAGGATGGAGATGGCATACAGCAGCGGCGCCTGCGCGCCCGACTGGCGCTCCTGCAGCGAGGCCCCCGTCCATTCATAGCCAATGCCGTTGGGCATGTCGCGCAGGGTGCTCTCCACAATCTGCATGGCCACACCAGAGCTCACGCCAGGTGCCGCATTGCCCACGATTTCATAGGCCGGCGCACCGTTGTAGCGCACCAGCTGGGGCGAGCCGTAGGCCCAGTACGAGGTGGAGAAGGCGCTGAAAGGCACCATCTCGCCGTTCTTGTTGCGCACGCTCCACTTGGCAATGTCCTGGGGCAGCATGCGGTGCGGCGCATCGCCCTGGATGTACACCCGCTTGACGCGGCCGTTGTTCAAGAAGTCGTTCACATAGGTCCCGCCCATGGCGCTGGACAGCACGCTGTTGATGTCGCTGTACGACAGGTTCAGCGCGGCGGCCTTGCGGTCGTCGATGTCCAGGCGCAGCTCGGTGGCATCGTCCAGGTTGGTGGTGCGCACGCTGGACAGTTCGGGGTGCTTGCGCGACTCGGCCAGGAACTTGTCCTTGGCTGCCAGCAAGGCTTCGTGGCCCAGGCCATTCAGGTCCTTGAGCATGAAGTTGAAGCCGGCGTTCGAGCCCAGGCCGCGCACGGCGGGTGGCTGGGTCACGAAGATGCGCGCGTCACGGATGGCCGCCAGCTCCTGGGTGGCCCGGTGGGCAATCGCTGCCGCCGACTGCGACGCCAGCGGGCGGGCCTCCCAGGGCTTGAGCCGCACGAAGCCGCGCGCCGAGCTCTGGTCCCCGCTCAGGCCCGAGACCTGGTTGAAGCTGATCACCTCCGGCTGCTGGGCAAAGTAATCGCGCACCTGGTCCAGCACCTCCTGCAGGCGCGCATCGGCCGCACCGGCGGGCAGGTTCACGCTGACGCTGACAAAACCCTGGTCCTCATCGGGCAGGAAGGACGTGGGCAGGCGCGCCAGCAGCAGCCACACGGCCGCCAGGATCAGCACAAAGACCAGGGTCATGCGCTTGGTCCGGCGCAGCGCCCACACCACCCCGCCCTGGTAGCGCAGGGCCGTGGCGTCAAAGTGGTGGTTGAACCAGCGGAAGAAGCGGTCGTTCAGCCCCAGGATGCCGCGGCGCAGCTGCCGTTCATGGCCGTGCTGCGAGGGCGGCTTGAGGATGGTGGCGCACAGGGCCGGCGTGAGGGTCAGCGCCACAAACACCGACAAGGCCATGGCCGCCACGATGGTGATGGAGAACTGGCGGTAGATGACCCCCGTGGAACCACCGAAAAAGGCCATGGGCACGAACACTGCCGACAGCGTCACGCCGATGCCGACCAGCGCCGAGGTGATCTCGCGCATCGAACGCCGCGTGGCCTCTTTGGCCGACAGCCCGGTCTCGTGCATCACGCGCTCGACGTTTTCCACCACCACGATGGCGTCATCCACCAGCAGGCCGATCGCCAGCACCATGGCGAACATGGTCAGCGTGTTGATCGAGTAGCCCGCCGCAGACAGCACACCGAAGGTGCCCAGCAGCACCACGGGCACGGCAATCGCCGGAATCAGCGTGGCGCGGAAGTTCTGCAGGAAGATGAACATCACGATCACCACCAGCACCATGGCCTCGCCCAGGGCCTTGACCACCTCGTGGATCGAGGCGCGCACAAACGGCGTCGAGTCGGAGCTGACGAAGTAGTCGATATCGTTGGGGAAGAAGGCCTTCATTTCCGCCAGCTTGGCGGCGACCGCATCCGAAACCTGCATGGCATTCGCGCCATCGGCCAGCACGATGCCCAGGCCCGCGCCCACCATGCCGTTGAGCTTGGACTTCACGGTCAGGTTGTCCGGCCCCAGCTCGACCCGGGCCACATCCTTCATGGTCACGACCGAACCATCCGTGGCAGCCTTGAGCACGATGTTCTCGAACTGCTCCACCGTCTGCAGCTTGGTGCGCGCGGTGATGGTGGCGTTGAGCTGCTGGTTGGCCACGGCGGGCAATGCCCCCAGCTGGCCGGCCGACACCTGGGCGTTCTGGGCATTCAGGGCATTGATCAGGTCCGACGGCATCAGCGCGTACTTCTGCATCAGCGCCGGATCCATCCAGATGCGCATGGCGTAGTTGGTGCCGAACACGCTGATGTCCCCCACCCCGTCCAGCCGGCCCAGCACATCGACCAGGTTGGAGTTCAGGTAGTCGCCGATGTCCACCTGCGTCATGGACGGATCGGTCGAGTAAAAGCTGTAGGTGACCAGGTAGTCCTGCCCCCCCTTGTTCACGAACACGCCGCGGCTTTTGACCGCCTCGGGCAGGCGGTTCATGGCCGACTGCAGCTTGTTTTGCACCTGCACCTGGGCCACATCGATGTCGGTGCCCGGCGCGAAGGTCAAGGTGGTGCGCGCACGGCCCGAGGCATCCGAGGTCGAGCTCATGTAGAGCATGTTGTCGATGCCCTTGAGCTGCTGCTCGATGATCTGGGTGACCGAGTTTTCGACCGTCTCGGCCGAGGCGCCCGTGTACTGTGCACCGATCGTCACCCGCGGCGGGGCGATGTCGGGGTACTGCTCCAGCGGCAGGGTGTAGATCGACAGCCCCCCCGCCAGCATGATGACGATGGAGATGACCCACGCGAAGATGGGCCGGTTGATGAAGAACTGCGCCATGGTGCGATCGCTTCCCGCTTACTTGGAAGCCTGCACGGCCGCTCGCAAATTCGCGGCAGCGGCCTGGGCATCGACACGCTTGGGCCCTTGCTTGGCCTTCAGGTCCACCTCGACCACGCTGACGGTATCGCCCGGCTTGATGCGCTGGAAGCCGTCGACCACCACGCGCTCCCCGGGTTGCAGGCCGCTGTCCAGCAGCCAGTAGGTGCCGACGGCGCGGCTCAGCTCCACAGCGCGCTTTTCCACCACATCGCCGTCCTTGACCACCAGCACGCTGGGGCGGCCCGTCAGGTCGCGTGTCACCGACTGCTGGGGCACCAGGATGGCCTCCGGCGCCAGCCCCGTGGGCAACTGCGCCTGCACGAACATGCCGGGCATCAGCAGGCCTTCGGGGTTGGGCACCACCGCGCGCAGCGTGACCGTGCCCATGGTGGCGTTGACGATCAGGCCCGCAAACTGCAACTTGCCTTCGTGTGGGTAGTCGCTCCCGTCTTCCAGGCGGATGCGCACCGGCATCTGCTCGCCTTCAATTTTTTGATAGCGCCCCTCCTCCCAGTCACGCCGCAATTGCAGCAAATCGGCCGAAGACTGGGTGAAGTCCACGTACATGGGGTCCATCTGCACGATGTTGGTCAGCGGCGTGGTCTGGTTGGCCGTGACCAGGGCGCCGGGCGTGACGCTGGACAGGCTGATGCGGCCCGAGATCGGGGCCTCGATGCGGCTGTACTTCAGGTTGATGCGCGCGTTCTCCAGGTTGGCGCGCGCCACGGCCACGTCGGCACGCGACTGCTTGGCCGCGGCCTGGCTTTCTTCATAGGCCTGCTGGCTGATGGCCGTGATCTTCACCAGCTCGGCATTGCGCCGTGCCGTGGCTTCCAGGGTCTGCTGGCTGGCTTCGGCCTTGGCCAGGGCCGCCACCGCGCTGGCTTCGGCCGCGCGCAGGCTGGCCGCATCCAGCTGGTACAGCGGCTGCCCCTGCTTGACCATGCCACCCTCGGTGAACAGGCGCTTTTGCACGATGCCGCTGACCTGCGGCCGCACCTCGGCGCTCAGGAAGGCCTGGGTGCGCCCGGGCAGCACCGTGTCCAGCATCTGGCTTTGCTTTTGCAGCACCACCACGCCCACCTTGGCCGGTGCATTCTGCGCGGCGGGCTTGTCCGCGGTCTTGCCGCACGCAGCCACCAGCACCACCGCCAGCGCTGCGGCGGCCATGCGCCACCTGCCTTGTGGCCGCTGGTGCCCGGGTGAAAAACAGTCCGGCAAACGGGAAGCGGCGCGTGAAGTGACAAGGCAGTGCGTCATGGAGAGGCAATCAGTGGAGCGAAACGGCGCCATTCTGGGCCCGCAATGTTGAGTTTTTGTAAAGCGCCCGGCCCAAAACCGGGGAAATTGGTAGCAAGACCGCGCGCCATCACCTGCTTTGCGCCAGATTGCAGCCGCGGCCTGCCTGCGCCTTGTGCTGAGACTGCGAGAGTCTGTAACAGTTCCCTACATCCTGTCCACACAAATTCCGGCACGCACCCGCCAGATGCGACACAGCCCCGGCCAGCGGGGCTGCAGGTCCGTGCGGCGGGTACAGGGACCGCGGCCCGTGCGGGGCGTAATCAGGCGGCGGCCGGCGTGCGCAGGGCGTTGCGCAGCTGGGTGCCCACGTCGGGGCGGTCCGCAAAGGCATCGGTGGGGTTGCGCATCTCCAGGATGTCCTCCAGGCGCGTCTGCACATTCCCCAGCGCATGCGGGTGGCTGAAGATGTAGAACTGGTTGTCGGCCATGGCCGCGAACACCTTGCTGGCGATGTCCTCGGCCGTGACCTTGCCGGAGCTGACGGCCTTTTGCGACATGGCGCGCGCAATCTGCTGGCTGGTGGTCAGCTGCTGCGTGTCCACGCCCCCGGGGCGGTTGCGCTCGCTGTTGGCTATGCCGGTCGGCACAAAATACGGGCACAGCACGCTGCAATGCACCTGGTCGCTGACCAGCCGCAGGTCCTGGTACAGGGTTTCGGTCAGGCTGACCACGGCATGCTTGCTGACGTTGTACACGCCCATGTTCGGCGGCGCCAGCAGCCCGGCCATGCTGGCCGTATTGACGATGTGACCCTGCCAGTCCGGGTCCTGGCGCGCGGCCTCCAGCATCATCGGGGTGAACAGGCGCACGCCGTGGATCACGCCCCACAGGTTCACGCCCAGCACCCACTCCCAGTCCTGCACGGACTGCTCCCACAGCAGGCCGCCACCGCCCACGCCGGCGTTGTTGAACACGAAGTGCGGCGCCCCGAAGCGGGCCTGCACCTCGGCCGCCAGTTGCTCCATGGCCGGCGCCTGGCTCACGTCCACCTGCCGCGCCAGCACGTCGGCCGCGCCCAGGCGCCGGGCTTCGGCCTCGGCCGCGACCAGGGCGTCGGCCTGCACATCCACCAGCACCAGGCGCATGCCGCCGTGGGCGGCGATGCGCATGCACTCCAGTCCAAAGCCCGAGCCCGCGCCCGTCAGCACCGCCGTCTTGCCTGCCAGTCCATTCAGCATCTTTGTGTCTCCTTGTGTGTGATCCTGTCCTCGCATCCGTCACTGCCCGCCGCCGCCCGCAAAAAAGGCGCCACCGGAGCGCCTTGCAGGGAGGTGGCTCAGACCAGCTGAACCAGTTGCTTGCCGAAGTTCTTGCCCTTGAGCAGGCCCAGGAAGGCCTCGGGGGCGTTTGGCAGGCCGTGGGCAATGCTCTCGCGCGGGCGCAGCTTGCCCTGGGCCACCAGGGTGCCCAGCTCGGTCAGGGCCTCGGGCCAGACGTCCATGTGTTCGCTGACGATGAAGCCTTCGACCTTCATGCGGTTGATCAGGATCAGCGCCGGGTTGGCCAGCGGCAGGGGCTGTCCGTCGTAGCCGGCGATCATCCCGCACACGGCCACGCGAGCGAACGCGTTGGCGCGCAGCAGCACGGCGTCGAGGATGTAGCCGCCGACGTTCTCGAAGTAGCCATCGATGCCGTCGGGGCAGGCTTCCTTGAGGGCCTTGGCCATGGACTTCAGGTCGGGGTGGGCCTTGTAGTCGATGCAGGCGTCAAAGCCCAGCTCGCCCGTGGCGTAGGCGCATTTTTCCGCCCCGCCGGCAATGCCCACCACGCGGCAGCCGCGGGCCTTGGCCAGGGCCGCAAAGGCACTGCCCACGGCACCGGTGGCGGCGCTGACGACCACGGTCTCGCCCGCCTTGGGCTGGATGATCTTCACCAGCCCGTACCAGGCGGTGACACCGGGCATGCCCACGGCGCCCAGGTAGTAGGACAACGGCACGTGGGTAGTGTCCACCTTGCGCAGCATGCCGGGGGCATGGCCGTCGACCACGCTGTACAGCTGCCAGCCGCCCATGCCCACGACCTGGTCGCCGGGCTGGAACTTGGGGTGGCGGCTTTCCACCACCTCGCCCACGGTGCCGCCGATCATCACTTCGCCCAGGGCCTGGCTGGCCGCATAGCTCTTGCTGTCGTTCATGCGGCCGCGCATGTAGGGGTCCAGGCTCAGGTAGTGGTGGCGCACCAGCACCTCGCCGTCCTGCAGCGCGGGGGTGACCGTCTCGACCAGCTTGAAGTTGTCGACCGTGGCTTCGCCCTGGGGGCGGTTGTCCAGCAGGATCTGTTGATTGGCGGGCATGTGACTTGTCTCCTTTTGATAGCTGTCAGCGCTTGCCAGATAAGCGCAAACAGCACATTTGATACATGAAACTCAAGCCAGCCCTGGCTGGCCGCTGGCTCAGTCTGTGGCAATCACGGTGGTGGCGCTACCGGGTTTCTGACCAGGCTTGACGGTGCGCGGCATGTACTTGAAGGTGCCGGTGGCATGGGTGCACAGGCGGCCCTCGCTGTCATAGATCTTGCCTTCGCAATAGGCCATGGTCTTGGTGCGGTGCAGCACCAGTCCCTTGGCCACCAGCGGGCCGCGCGCGGCCTGCATGAAGCTGGTCTTCATCTCGATGGTGACGCAACCGAAATCGTCGCTCTCCAGGCTGCGCGCGGCCACGGCCATGGCCACGTCCATCAGCGTCATGCTGGCACCGCCGTGCGTCACGTCGAAGGTGTTCAGGTGCTCGGGCTTGGCGGTGTAGCGCAGCTCGGACTCCCCGTTGGCCATGTGGTGCAGGGTGAAGCCCAGGTGGTTCACAAAGGGGATGGGGTGGGCGCCAAAACTCAGCATGCGGTGTCTCCGTCATTCATATCAGGGGGAAATGCGCGCAAGCATAGCGGCGCAGGCGGTGGGCTCTGGGCAAAAAGCTGTCGCATTGGAGTAATGGCGACAATCCCGTCCACGCAGGCCGCCGCCCGCGCGGGCTGGACCCTGGGCGCTGCAGACACACCACTGGGACAGGGCCGATGACCGCGCGCGCATGCCCATCAGCCCAGCACCGCGCTCACGCCGCCGTCCACTGCCACCCACTGGCCGGTGATGTGCTTGCCGGCATCGCTGGCCAGCAGCACGGTCAGGCCCTTCAGGCCTTCGTCATCGCCCAGGCGGCGCAGCGGTGCGCGGCTGGCCATGTTGTCCTCGCCCATGGTGTCGATCAGCACCTCGGCCATCTTGGTGCGAAAGAAGCCCGGGCAGATGGCATTCACCGTCACATGGTGGGGACCCCACTCGGCCGCCAGCGCGCGCGTGAAGTTCAGCACCGCGCCCTTGGAGGTGTTGTAGGCAATCGTCTTCATCTCGATGGGGTTGCCGCCCAGGCCGGCGATCGAGGCCAGGTTGATGATGCGCCCGCCGCGCTGCAGCATGCCGGCGTTGGCCACGGCCTGGCTCAGCAGGAAATAACCCCGGATGTTCAGGTTCATCACCTTGTCCCAGGCCGCCACGGGGTGGCTTTCCGCCGGGGCGCCCCAGCTGGCGCCCGCGTTGTTGACCAGGATGTCGATGGGGCCGACGCGCTGCACGGTCTCGGCCACCAGGCGCAGGATGTCCTCTTCCTTGGCACAGTCCGCGGCAATCCACTGCGCGTCGATGCCCTGGGCCTGCAACTCGGCCGCGGCCGCCTCCAGGTCCTGCGCCTTGCGCGAGGTCAGCACCACGCGCGCACCGGCCTCCCCCAGGGCCTGCGCCATCTGCAGCCCCAGGCCGCGCGAGCCACCGGTCACCAAGGCCGTCTTGCCTTGCAGGTTGAAGAGTTGTTGCACGGTACGCGTCATGGACGAAGTCTCCTGGTGGTCATGGATGGAAACGGCCCTCGTTCGGGGCCTGCGCCTGCATTGTGAAATGCCCCACCCGCATCGCGCTGTCGCACGGGTGAAGCCACCACCTAGTGAATCCACCAAGGCGGCCACGCAGACCCACGGCCCGCCAGCCACCGCGCCACGGCGACCAACGCAGTGGCCCCCCGGGTGATGGGCCCTGCAAAAACACTTGCGCAGCGGTCACAAAAAACTGTACATTCATACAGTCACTGTTGTTTTATACATATCCATGTTCGCAACCGATACTGTTCAAGACCAACCCTGCTTCACCGTGGCCCTGTGCGACTACCCCGGCCTGCCGGAGTTCGAGCGCCAGCGCGCCGAAACCCGCTACGCCCGCACGCTGGCGCGCCAACTCGGCGGCGAGGCCCAGGTGGCCGACGCCCTGCGCACGCTGGAGCGCCTGGAAGACGCCCCGCCCGAGGAAATCACCGACGATGCCAAGGCCATCTACCAACGCTGGATGAAGGCCGCCCGCGCCGCGGCCGAGGCCGGCATGCAAGGCCTGGGCGGCGAGGAAGGCTGCTATTTCGAGGTACGCCCCCACTGAGCACATTCACTCAAAAAGAGAGCTGCTGGTGCACGCCCTGCCTGCACTTCGGGCACTTTTCGCTCTGAAAGTCAGGTGAAACCAGCGCCAGCGGCTCCTGGCAGGCATGGCCCGTGCGCGGCACACCCCGCCCAGGTGCGCCCGCCACGGGGCTGTCAACTGCACGTGCGCTCCCGCGACAACGCGCAGCCACAAGCGGCGGCAGCCCCCTAGAATCGTTCCAACCACCAAGAACGAGGACCTGGCCATGACCACCGTGCCGCCCACCGAGGCCCCCGCCCTGCGCACCCCCTTGCACGCCCTGCACCTGGAGCTGGGCGCGCGCATGGTGCGCTTTGCCGGCTATGACATGCCCGTGCAATACCCCGCCGGCCTGCTGGCCGAGCACAAGCACACGCGCGAGAAAGTCAGTCTGTTCGACGTCTCGCACATGGGGCAGATCAGCGTCAGCGGCCCCTCGGCCGCCGCCGCACTGGAACAGGTGCTGCCCATCGACGTGATGGACCTCGGCCTGCACCGCCAGCGCTACGCCCTGATGCTGGCCGAGGACGGTGGCATCCTCGACGACCTGATGGTCATCAACCGCGGCCAGGACTACCTGCTGATCGTCAACGCCGCCCGCAAGCACGAAGACCTGGCCTGGCTGCAGGCCCACATCGGCCACGAATGCCAGGTCCAGCCCCTGCCCGAGATGGCCCTGCTGGCCCTGCAAGGCCCGCAGGCCGGTGCCGTGCTGCAGCGCCCGGTGCCGGCCACCGGCCCGCTGCTGTTCATGCAGGGCACGCCGTTCGACTTCAAGGATGCGCGCGGCTACATCACCCGCAGCGGCTACACCGGGGAGGACGGCTTTGAAATCTCCATCCCCGCCAGCCACGCCGATGCCCTGGCGCGCTGGCTGCTCAAGCAGCCCGGCGTGCTGCCGGCCGGCCTGGGGGCCCGCAACTCGCTGCGCCTGGAGGCAGGGCTGTGCCTGTACGGCACCGACATGGACCAGCGCACCACCCCCACCCAGGCTGCCCTGAACTGGAGCATCCCCAAGGTGCGCCGCACCGGGGGCCAGCGTGCCGGCGGTTTCATCGGCGCCGACGTGGTGCTGCCGCAGATTGAGGGCCAGGCGCCCGTGGCCGGCGTGCGCGTGGGCCTGCACGCCATGGAGCGCATCCCCGTGCGCGACGGCAGCCCCCTGCACCGCCCGGGGGGCATCGCGGTCGGCCAGGTCACCAGCGGCCTGCTGTCACCCAGCACCGACCGCCCGATCGCCATGGGCTATGTCCCGCCCGACTGCGCCGCCCACGGCACCCGGCTGGATGCCATGGTGCGTGGCAAGCCCGTGCCCATGGAGGTCATTCCTCTGCCTTTCATAGGGACCCGCTACCGCAAAAGCTAGGCTGGCAACGCCGTCGGCGCCTGCCAACCCGGCTACAGTGTGAGCCAACGCGCGCCGGCCTGCGGCACGCTTTTTGCCTTTTCTTGCATCACGGAGTTTTTCCCATGAGCCTCAAATTTTCCAAAGAACACGAATGGGTCAACGCCGCCCAGCCTGAAGCCGCCATCGTCGGCATCACCGTGCACGCCCAGGACGCCCTGGGTGACGTGGTGTTTGTGGACCTGCCCGCCGTGGGCACCACCTTCCAGCAGGGCGACGTGACCGGCGTGGTCGAGTCCGTCAAGGCCGCAGCCGACGTCTTCATGCCCGTGACCGGCGAAATCGTCGAAGTCAATGAAGCCCTGCGCGCCGATCCCTCGCTGGCCAACACCGACCCGCTGGGCGCCGGCTGGTTCTTCAAGGTCAAGCTCAGCGACCCCAGCCAGCTCGACGGCCTGATGGACGAAACCGCCTACGGCAACTTCGCCGCCAGCGCCTGAGCGCCTGCACCCTGCTCTGGGCCTGCGCCGCCCAGATCGGGGTGGCTGCGCGCCTGCCGCCGCAGCCGCAACCCGGCCCGCGCACTGTATCGATGAGAGGGAAGGTGGGATGATGAATCAGCGACTGCAAGCACCCCTGTCTGAACTGCACGAGAGCGACGCCTTCGCGCGGCGCCACATCGGGCCCAGTGCGCCGGACGAAGCGCACATGCTGCGGGCCATCGGCCAGTCCTCACGCCAGGCCCTGATGGATGCGCTGGTGCCCCCCGACATCGTGCAGAACCGCCCCATGGACCTGCCCCCGGCACTCAGCGAAGCCGAGGCGCTGCACGAACTCAAGACCATCGCCGCGCGCAACCGCGTGCTCAAGAGCTTCATCGGCCAGGGCTATTACGCCGCCCACACCCCGGGCGTCATCCAGCGCAACATCCTGGAAAATCCTGCCTGGTACACGGCCTACACCCCCTACCAGGCCGAAATCTCGCAAGGGCGCCTGGAGGCCCTGCTGAACTTCCAGACCCTGGTCTGCGACCTCACGGCCATGCCCGTGGCCAATGCCTCCATGCTGGACGAGGCCACCGCCGCTGCCGAAGCCATGGCGCTGGCGCGCCGCAGCGCAGCCTCGCCCAGCAGCACCTTCCTGGTCCACCCCGACACCCACCCTCAGACCCTGGCCGTGCTGCGCACCCGCGCCGAGCCCCTGGGCTGGCAACTGGACTGCCCCGCCGACGACGCCGCCTTCCACACCGCCCTGCAAGCGCCGCACTTTGGTGCCCTGGTGCAGTACCCCGGCAGCACCGGGGCCCTGACCGACTGGCGCGATGCGGCCGCACACAGCCACCAGCAGCAGGCGCTGTTCATCGTCGCCACCGACCTGCTGGCCCTGACGCTGTTGACACCGCCCGGCGAATGGGGCGCCGACATCGTGGTCGGCAGCAGCCAGCGCCTGGGCCTGCCGCTGGGGGCCGGTGGCCCGCATGCAGCCTTCATGGCCTGCCAGGAGGCCTACAAGCGCGCCCTGCCCGGGCGTCTGGTCGGGGTCAGTGTGGACAGCCAGGGCGCACCTGCCCTGCGCCTGGCACTCCAAACGCGTGAACAGCACATCCGCCGCGAAAAGGCCACCTCCAACATCTGCACGGCCCAGGTACTGCCGGCCGTGCTGGCCAGCATGTATGCGGTCTACCACGGCCCCGACGGCCTGCGCCAGATTGCGCAGCGCATTGCCGACCTGACCGCCACCCTGGCCCACGGTCTGCAGGCCCAAGGCCATGCCCTGGTCCACGACACGGCCTTCGACACCCTGACTGTGCGCGTGCCGCATGCTGCGATCAATATAGCTACCCGCGCAGAGCTGGCGGGCGTCAACCTGCGAAAAGTCTCTGAATCCGCGCTGGGCATCTCGCTGGATGAAACCAGCACCCCGGCCGATGTGGCCCTGCTGCTGCGCCTGTTTGGCGCCACCGCCACGCCGGTGCTGGACAGCCAGGCCGCTCCATTGATCCCGGCGGCGCTGCAGCGCCACTCCCCCTATCTGACGCACCCGGTGTTCCACCGCCACCGCAGCGAAACCGCCATGCTGCGCTACATCCGCAGCCTGTCGGACAAGGACCTGGCACTGGACCGCTGCATGATCCCGCTGGGTTCGTGCACCATGAAGCTCAACGCCACCAGTGAGATGCTGCCCATCACCTGGCCGGACTTCGCCCACATCCACCCCTTCGCGCCGGCCGACCAGCAGCAAGGCTATGCCCTGCTGGACCAGCAGCTGCGCCAGTGGCTGTCGGGCATCACCGGCTATGCCGACGTGAGCCTGCAGCCCAACGCCGGCTCGCAGGGCGAATACGCCGGCCTGCTGGCCATCCGCGCCTGGCACGCCGCCCAGGGGCAGCCCCAGCGCACCATCTGCCTGATTCCGTCCAGCGCCCACGGCACCAACCCGGCCAGCGCCCAGATGTGCGGCATGCAGGTGGTGGTGGTGGCCTGCGATGCGCAGGGCAACGTCGACATGGCGGACCTGCAGGCCAAGTGCGAGGCGCACAGCGACCGGCTGGCCTGCATCATGATCACCTACCCCAGCACCCATGGCGTGTTCGAGGACGCCGTGCGCCCGCTGTGCGACCTGGTGCACCAACACGGCGGCCGCGTCTATGTGGACGGCGCCAACATGAACGCCCTGGTCGGCGTGGCGGCGCCCGGCGCCTTCGGCGGCGACGTCAGCCACCTGAACCTGCACAAGACCTTCTGCATTCCGCACGGCGGTGGCGGCCCCGGCGTGGGCCCGGTCTGCGTGGCCGCCGATCTGGTGCCCTACCTGCCCGGGCACCCGGCCAGCACCACGACCAGCCCGGTGGGAGCCATCTCGGCCGCGCCCTATGGCAATGCCTCCGTGCTGCCGATCAGCTGGATGTACATCCGCATGATGGGTGCACACGGCCTGCGCCACGCCACGGAGACGGCCATCCTCAACGCCAACTACATCAGCGCCCGCCTGCAAGGCCACTACCCCACGCTATACACCGGCCCTGGCGGGCTGGTGGCGCACGAGTGCATCCTGGACCTGCGCCCCCTGAAGGACAGCAGCGGCGTCACCGCCGAGGACGTGGCCAAGCGCCTGATCGACTATGGCTTCCACGCACCGACCCTGTCCTTCCCCGTGCCCGGGACCCTGATGGTGGAGCCCACGGAAAGCGAGCCGCTGTCGGAGCTGGACCGCTTCATCGACGCGATGCTGGCCATCCGCGAGGAAATCCGCCAGATCGAACGCGGCGACTGGACCCGGGACGACAACCCGCTCAAGCACGCCCCGCACACTGCCGCGCAACTGCTGCAAGAGCCCTGGCCGCACGCCTACAGCCGCCAGCAGGCCGCTGGCCAGACCGCACTGGCGCACAAGTATTTTCCGCCAGTGTCGCGTATCGACAACGTCTATGGCGACCGCAACATAGTGTGCACCTGCCCTCCGCTGGCGGCTTACCTGAGTTGATCCCCAGTCATCTGGGGGTTTCCCGTCGTGCCCTTCACGGAGGGCGCTTACACTGCGCCTCCACGTCCCGCTGCCGGTGCTGCCGCCCATGAGTCGCCCAGACCTTTCCTTTCTGATCACCCGCGAAGCAGACGCTTCCACGCCCGTCCAGGATTTGCTGCCCGAACTGGACCCCGCCGCGCTGGATGTGCTGCCGGCGCTGCAGGTGAGCGAGGAATCGCTGAGCGACGACCCGCTGGCGGCCCTGATCGCCGAGCTGCGCAACTACCAGAACGAGCTGGAAATCCAGAACAAGGTGCTGGATTACAGCCAAGCCGTGGCCGAGAGTGCCTCGGAGCGCTTTGAGGCCCTGTTCTCCAGCGTGCCGCTGCCGCTGCTGGTGCTGGATGAGCATGACATGGTCATCCAGGCCAATGCCATGGCCTACAACGCTTTCCAGGCCGAAGACCAAGACCGACTGTTTGTCTCGTTCATGCCCCTGGTCAGCCCCGCCGACAATGACCGCGTGGCAGAAGGCTTTGTGCTGGCACGCCAGGCCGGGCGCAGCGAAGTGCAGGAAGTGGTCTTCAGCCTGGGCAACGGCGAACAAATGCAGGGTGACCTGCACATCGCCTGCATCCAGATTCCCCAGCGCGAAGGCCCGACGATTGCGCAATTCATGTGCGCCCTGGTGGACCAGGGGCCCTTGCTGGCCGAGCGCCAGCAACTGCAGCAGCGCAACGACCAGCTGCATGCCAGCGAGCGTCGCCTGGAATCGGTGATCAACAGCTCGTTGGATGCCATCATCTGCGTGGACCAGAACCAGTGCATCACGGTCTTCAACCCCACGGCGGCGGCCCTGTTCCTGTGCCCGGCCACGGATGCCCTGGGCAGCCAGCTGTCGCGCTTCCTGCCGGACGCTGTGCACGCCCTGGAGTTCGCCCCCCTGACCACCCAGGCCATGCTGGGCGAGATGACCGCCCTCACCGCCACGGGCAAGACCTTGCCGGTGGAAGTGGGCATGTCCTTCGAACGCCTGTCCGACGGCGAGATCACCACCGTCTTCGCACGCGACCTGACCAGCCGCAAGCGCGCCGAAGCCCAGCGCAGCGAGCTGGAGCTGCAGCTGCGTGAGTCGCACAAGATGCAGGCCCTGGGCACCATGGCCGGTGGCATTGCGCACGATTTCAACAACATCGTGGGCGCCATTCTGGGCAATGTGGAGCTGGCCAAAGCGGACTGCAGCCACAACCCGCTGGCCATGGAAAGCCTGCTGGAGATCGAAAAAGCCGGCCGCCGAGCCCGTGATCTGGTGCGCCAGATCCTGACCTTCAGCCGCAATGAGCCGCCCAAGCGTTATGCCGTCCGCGCCTCGGAAGTGATGCGCGACACCGAGCGCCTGCTGCGCGTCACCCTGCCGCCGGCGATTGAGCTGCAGGTGGATGCCCCTTCGGAACTGCCCCACATGCTGGCCGACCCCACCCAGGTCGAGCAGGCGCTGTTCAACCTGACCACCAACGCCGTGCACGCGATTGGCGACCAACGCGGCCTGGTCCGCATGGAGGCCACGCTCAGCATGTCCGAGCAGCGCCTGTGCGAACGACTGGGTCTGAGCCTGGGCGACTACATCGCCATCACGGTGCAGGACAACGGCCCTGGCATGTCGCCCGAGACCCTGCAGCGCATCTTTGAACCCTTTTTCACCACCAAGCCCGTGGGCCAGGGCACCGGCCTGGGGCTGGCGGTGGTGCATGGCGTGATGCGCACCCATGGGGGCGCCGTGGACGTGACCAGCAAACTCGGCCAGGGCAGCGCATTCACCCTGTATTTTCCTGTCAACATCCTGGCCTCGGTCCCACCGGTCCCACCCCCGCGCTTTGCCGCCCCACACCTCAGCACCCTGCCCCCGGCCAGTGCCGCCGTATCCACGCAAGAGTGCCCGCATGTGATGTATGTGGACGATGACCACGCCCTGGTCTCGCTAGTGCAACGCCTGTTGCGCCGCCGCGGCTACCAAGTCTCCGGCTTTCTGGACCCCCGTGAAGCCACGGCGGCGCTGGAGCAAAACCCACACGCCTACGACTTGCTGGTGACCGACTACAACATGCCTGGCTACTGCGGGGTCGATCTGGTGCGGGACTCCAAACGCATCCGCCCGGACCTGCCCGTCGCACTGGCATCCGGCTATGTCACCGCCGAGATCGAGGCCCAGGCCCTGGACGCCGGGGCCCTGGCCCTGATTCATAAACCGAACGATGTGGACGAACTGTGCGAGACGGTGGACCGCCTCCTCCACCAAAAGCCCTGATGACTGTTGTTGCGCCCCGTCCTTCTTGTCTGTATGAAGACGAGCACCTGCTGGTGCTCGAAAAACCCTCCGGCCTGCTGAGCGTTCCAGGCCGCGGCGAGGACAAGCAGGACTGCCTGATCCACCGTGCCTTGCAGCACTGGCCCGACGCCCTGGTGGTCCACCGCCTGGACATGGCCACGTCGGGTCTGGTCATCCTGGCGCGCACCAAGACAGTGCAAAGCGATCTGGGCAAGGCCTTTGCGGGCCGCGAAGTTCACAAGCGCTATACCGCCGTGGTCTTCGGCCAGGTCGCTGCGCCCGAACAGGATTGGGGCATGGTGGATGCCCCGTTGGTGTGCGACTGGGAGCGCCGCCCGTTGCAGATCGTGTGTCCAGAGACCGGCAAGCCCAGCCAGACCCGCTACCAGTTGCATCCCGACCAGCGCGGAATTCCCCCGCACAGCACCCGGCTGTGGCTAGAACCCATCACTGGCCGCTCCCACCAATTGCGGGTGCACATGACCCACATGGGTCACCCGATGCTGGGCGACGCCTTGTACGCCCCTGCGGCCGTCGTCGCCATGGCCCCCAGACTGCTGCTGCACGCGACCATGTTGCAGTTCCAGCACCCGGTATCCGGCAGCCCATTGCAGGTTCAAAGCCCGGCTCCGTTTTGAGCACCCGGGCTTACCCCATGCCACAACAGCAAATTCTAAATAAGCGACCACGCGCGCATTAATCTTGATTCTCCGCAGCGATTTGCAAACTTTCCCTCTGCACGCAGCGCCATAGAGACAAACCCGGTTGCGCCTTTGCTAGCAAATTTTTAAGCTTGGCACCTCGCGCATCAGGCATGCAATTTGCAGCTATCCCTCAAGGGCATGCAAATGCCGGATGCAAAACCAACCAAGAGGACATACAACCATGCGTGCTTCGTTTCAATTGAAACCATCGTGGCAACCCTGGGCCTGCTGGGCGCAGCCGTCACCAGCCAAGCCTACGCACAAAACATCAAGTTCGCCATGGTGATCCCAACCACCGGTCCGCTGACCCAGTACGGGGACATGGTGAAGGAAGGCGTCTCCACCGCCGTGGAACAAATCAACGCGGCCGGCGGCATCAATGGCAAGAAGATCGAAGTCACCACCGTGGACGATGCCTGCGAACCCAAGCAAGGCCCTGTGGCTGCCAACCGCGTGGTCAACAGCAAGATCGGCTACATGATCGGCCCCGTCTGCTCCGGCGCTGCGATTGCCGCAGCCCCCATCTATGACAACGAAGGCGTGGTGGTGGTGACCCCTTCGGCCACGTCGCCCGCGCTGACCGAAGGCAAGAACTTCCACTACATCTTCCGCACCATCGGTCGCGACGACCAACAAGGTCCTTCCGCCGCCAAGTTCATCATCGAAAAGGCCAAGCCCACCAAGGTCGCCGTGCTGCACGACAAGCAGTCGTATGGCCAGGGCATTGCCTCGTCCGTGCGCGACCAACTGCAAAAGGCCAAGGTCAACGTGGCCCTGTTTGAAGGCATCAACGCCGGCGACAGCGACTACTCCGCCATCATCACCAAGCTCAAGAGCGCGGGCGTCGACTTTGTCTACTACGGCGGCTACCACCCCGAAATGGGTCTGCTGCTGCGCCAGTCCAGCGAGCAAGGCCTGAAGGTGCGCATGATGGGCCCCGAAGGCGTGGGCAACCCTGAAGTTAATGCGATTGCCGGCAATGCCGTCGAAGGCATGCTGGTGACCCTGCCTGCTGACTTCTCCACCAACCCCAAGAATGCGGCCATCGTGAAGGCGTTCCAGGACAAGAAGCGCAATCCTTCCGGCGCGTTCCAGCTGACCGCGTATGCGGCAACGCAGGCGATCGCCGAGAGCATCAAGGCCGTGGGTGACGATCCCAAGAAGGTGGCCGACCACCTGCACAAGGCGACCATCAACACCGTGATCGGCCCTGTGTCCTGGAACAAGCAAGGCGACCTGAACGCGTTCGACTTCCAGATCTTCCAGTGGCACAAGGACGGCAGCAAGACGCCTGCAACCAAGTAATCCGTAGCCACTGACCAAGCCCACAGCGCTTTGCACCAAGCCTGTGAGCTTTTCAGTTCAACACGGGTATTGCTGCGCCCTCCAATTTAGTTAGGCCTTTGCGCACATGAACGACTTTCTCCCCCAACTGCTACAGCAGCTTTTCAACGGGCTCTCACTCGGGGCCATCTACGCTTTGATCGCCATCGGCTACACCATGGTCTACGGCATCATCGGTATGATCAATTTCGCTCACGGGGACATCTACATGATTGGTGCCTACGTGGGGCTGGTGACCCTGTCGGCCGTCGGCATCCAGGGCACCGTGCCCATATGGATGGTGATCGGCCTGATGCTCATCGTGGCCGTGGTCATCACCGGCATCTATGGCTTTGCCGTCGAACAGGTGGCCTACAAGCCGGTGCGCAGCAGCCCCCGGCTGGTGGCACTGATCTCCGCGATCGGTATGTCCATCTTCTTGCAGAACTGGGTCGCCCTGGGCCAGGGTGCGCGCGACATGGCCGTGCCTTCGCTGCTGCCTGGTGCTTTCCAGTTTGAGATGGGCAGCGGATTCGAGGTGTTCGTGCCCTACACCCGCGTGCTGATCATTGCCGTGGCGGTCGTGCTGATGATTGCCCTGACCCTGTACATCAAGCACTCGCGCATGGGCCGTGCCTCGCGCGCCTGCTCCCAGGACATGCACATGGCCAGCCTGCTGGGTATCAACACCAACCGCGTGATTTCGTTCACTTTCATCCTGGGGGCAATGCTGGCGGCCGTGGGCGGCGTACTGATTGCCCTGGCCGTGGGCAAGCTCAACCCCTTCATCGGTTTTCTGGCTGGCATCAAGGCTTTCACCGCCGCCGTGCTGGGGGGCATCGGCAGCATCCCCGGCGCCATGCTGGGTGGTGTGATCCTGGGCGTCGCCGAGACCCTGGCGGCCGCCTACATCTCTTCCGAGTACAAGGACATCGTGGCATTCAGCCTGCTGGTGCTGATCTTGCTGTTCCGCCCCACAGGTCTGCTGGGCAAGCCTGAAGTGGAGAAAGTCTGATGCAACGCCTTCTCCTGAACCTGGGCCCGGCCCTGATGGCAGCCGTCATCACCGCCGTGGTCGTCACCCCCATCTTTGGTTTGCAGCTGCAGCGCGTCGGCGGCCGCATGACGCTGGAGCCGCACTGGAACTACGTCCTCGGCGCCGCTGTGCTGGTGTTCGTGGTGCAACTGCTCAAGCCCACCCTGCGCGGTGCCACCCAGGGCCTGCGCCTGCCCAGCCTGCCGGCACTGACGCCCAAACTGCGCAATGCCCTGGTGTTCGCCGCCCTGCTGATGGCCGTGTCCTGGCCCTTCTTTGCGGGCCGCAACGCCGTGGACATTGCCACCCTGGCGATGATCTACATCATGCTGGGTCTGGGCCTGAACATCGTGGTGGGCTTTGCCGGCCTGCTGGACCTGGGCTTTGTCGGCTTCTATGCCGTCGGCGCTTACACCTACGCCCTGCTGTTCCACTGGGCCGGCTGGAGCTTCTGGGAGGCCCTGCCACTGGCAGGGGCTGCATCGGCCCTGTTCGGCTTCGTGCTGGGCTTTCCTGTGCTGCGACTGCGCGGTGACTACCTGGCCATCGTGACACTGGGCTTCGGTGAAATCATCCGCCTGCTGCTGATCAACCTGAACGACTGGACCGGTGGCCCTGACGGGATTTCCGGCATTCCCAAGCCCACGGTGCTGGGTCTGGAAATGACACGCAATCCGAGCGTCGAAGGCGCCACCACCTTCCACCAGTTCATGGGCTGGGAGTTCAGCTCCGTGCACATGGTCATCTTCCTGTACCTGATGGCACTGATGCTGGCAGTGGTGACGCTGTGGATCTCCAGCCGCCTCATCCGCATGCCCATCGGCCGCGCCTGGGAAGCCCTGCGCGAGGATGAGATTGCCTGCCGCTCCCTGGGGCTGAACCCCATGCACATCAAGCTGTCCGCCTTCACCCTGGGGGCCATGTTCGCAGGCTTTGGGGGCGCGTTCTTCGCAGCGCGCCAGGGCATCGTGAACCCCGAATCCTTCACCTTCATCGAGTCGGCCCTGATTCTGGCCATCGTGGTGCTGGGGGGCATGGGATCGCAGCTGGGGGTGATCGTCGCGGCGATTTTGATCACCGTGCTGCCGGAGCTGGCCCGCGAGTTCTCCGAATACCGCATGCTGATCTTCGGTCTCGTGATGATCCTGATGATGGTGTGGCGCCCCCAGGGACTGTTCCCGGTCACGCGCAACCATGTGAAGGTGCCCGCCAAACGCAGCGCCTGACCCTCCATCCCATGCACTCTTTGAAGAAAACACTCCAGCATGCCTAGCAGTCATTTGTTGGACGTCAAGGACCTGAGCATGCGCTTTGGCGGCTTGCTTGCGGTCGATGGCGTCAGCCTCGAATTGGGTGAGAAGCAGATTCTCGCCATCATCGGCCCCAACGGGGCCGGCAAGACCACGGTGTTCAACTGCATCAGTGGTTTCTACAACCCCACAGGCGGCAGCATCCTGCTGCAGAACGCCAGCATTGCCGGACTGGGCAGCCACACGGTCGCCCGCAAGGGCGTCGTGCGCACCTTCCAGAACGTACGGCTGTTCAAGAAGATGACGGTGCTGGAAAACCTGCTGGTGGCCCAGCACCAGAAAAATCGCGCCTCCGTCCTGGCCGGCCTGTTCAACACCCCCAGCTTCCGCCGCCAGGAAGCGGAGTCCATCGCGCGCAGCCTGCACTGGCTGGACTACATGGGGCTGCGCGATTTCGCGAACCGTGAAGCAGGCAACCTGGCCTATGGTCACCAGCGCCGCCTGGAAATCGCGCGCTGCATGATCACCGAGCCCAAGGTGCTGATGCTGGACGAACCCGCCGCCGGCCTGAACCCCCAGGAAAAGCTCGATCTGCAAGCCCTGATCCGCCAGCTGCGCGACCAGTACGGCGTCGCCATCCTGCTGATCGAGCACGACATGGGCCTGGTCATGGGCGTCTCCGAACGCATCACCGTCATGGAATACGGCAAGCCGATTGCCCATGGCACGCCGGAGGAAGTCAGAAACAACGAACGGGTCATCAAGGCCTACCTGGGAGAGGCATGATGAGCACACACCCACCGATGCTGGAGCTGGACAGCATCAGCACGCATTACGGCTCGATTTGTGCCGTCAACAAGGTGTCGCTGCACGTCAACAAGGGCGAGATCGTCAGCCTGATCGGCTCCAACGGCGCCGGCAAGACCTCGCTGCTGATGACGGTGTGCGGCAATCCCCGCGCCTCCAGTGGCACCATCCAGTTCGAAGGCGAGGACATCACCAGCCTGCCCACGCACCACATCATGCAGCGCGGTATCGCCGTCTCCCCCGAGGGGCGGCGCATCTTCCCGGACCTCACAGTCACGGAGAACCTTCAGATGGGGGGCTTCTTCCTGAACAAGCACGACATTGAAGCGGGCATGGACCACGTATTCCACCTGTTCCCACGCTTGAAGGAACGTGCGGCACAACGCGCGGGCACGATGTCGGGCGGCGAGCAACAGATGCTGGCGATTGGCCGTGCGCTGATGTCCAAGCCGCGTCTGCTGTTGATGGATGAGCCCACGCTGGGCCTGGCGCCGCTGATCATTGCGCAGATCTTCGACATCATCCAGACCATCCGCAGCCAAGGCGTCACGGTGTTCCTGGTGGAGCAGAACGCCAACCGCGCCCTGCAGATTGCCGACCGCGGCTACGTGCTGGAAACCGGGCAGCTGGTGCTGGAAGACACCGGCGCCAACCTGCTGCGCAACGACGCCGTGCGCAAAGCCTACCTGGGCGGTTGATCGCCCCCCTGAGGGTTCATGCGCCGGATGGAGCCGCTACGATACGGCGCATGAAACCTCAGCTTTACATCCTGACCGGCGGCTCGCGCGGCATGGGCCTGTCCATGGCCCGGCAGATCCTGCGCCAGGGCCACCACCTGGTGGGCATTGCGCGCCACCGCAACGCAGACCTGGACGCCACAGCCCGCGAAGGCCACGCCACGCTGCTGCAATGGCAGCACGATCTGGCAGCACCGCAGGCTGCGGCCCAGCAATTGAAAGACTGGCTCCGCGCGCAAACACCCGGCGACTACGCCCGCGTGGTCCTGATCAACAACGCAGGGGTCATCCCCCCCATCGCCCCGCTGGCTGACAGCGACTGGAATGCGATTGCCCAGGCCCTGCGTGTGGGCCTGGAAGCCCCGATGCTGCTGACCGCAGCGTTCCTGCAAGCCACCGAGGCCTGGGACATTCCACGCCAGGTGCTCAACATCTCGTCGGGCCTGGGCCGCCGCGCCATCGCCTCGCAGGCCACCTATTGCGCCGCCAAGGCCGGGATGGACAACTTCTCGGTGTCCGTGGCGCTGGACGAAGCCCTCAAACCCAATGGCGCAAAAATCTGCTCGCTGGCCCCTGGCGTTATCGACACGGACATGCAACGCCAGTTGCGCAGCGCCTCCAGCCAGGCCTTCCCGGACGTGCAGCGCTTTGCCCAGTTGCACAGCTCAGGGGCACTGACGTCGGCCGACGAAGCCGCTGCACGGGTCCTGGCCTGGCTGGAGCGTGCCGACTTCGGCAATCCGGTGCTGGCCGATGTGCGCACCGCCTAAGCACCGGCCTTGATGCACCAACAGCAGGCATTTTTTGCAGGATCCGTCTTTTGAGAAGGATTCCAGCGCTAACATTCGGCTATCCCAAGAACCTGTTTGCGCTACGTGGGCCACACAGTGCTGCACCATCTGATCGGTGTCTGCAGCCAGTGATCAATCTGCAGGCCACCCCTGCAGGCTGCGTGCAAACAGGCGCTCACCCGGTACTCCATGCCTGATGGCCTGCACCCCGTGCCATCCAACGGCCCACAAATCTGCTTGAAAGCGGCTGGCTCGCTGTACTTTGCGCCTCCAGCCGCAGTTTTGATGTCTGAGTTTTTTGGAGACCTTCATGTACCGCACACTGATTACCTGCACGACCCTGGCGTTGGCCGCAGGCGCTGCCGCCCCCGTGCTCGCACAATCAGCAGACCAATACCCCGGCAAACCCATCCGGCTGGTCATCCCCTTCCCCCCCGGCGGCGGTACAGACATCCTGTCGCGCGTGATGGCCAACAAGCTGACCGAAGCCACCAAGTGGACCATTGTTCCCGAGAACAAGGCCGGCGCCGGCGGCACCATCGGCATCACCGAGGCGGCCAAGGCCCCTGCCACAGGCTATGAAATGGTCATGGGCCAAAAGGACAACCTGATCCTCGGCCCCTACCTGTACAAGAACCTACCCTGGAACCCCACCAAGGACCTGACGCCGGTGGCCCACATTGCCTACACCCCGGTCATCATCGCCACCAGCGTGAATTCGCCCTACAAGAGCATTGCCGACGTGGTGGCCGCCGCCAAGGCCTCGCCCGCCAAGATCACCTACGGCTCGCCCGGCAACGGCACCAGCATCCACATTGCCGGCCACATGTTCGAAAAGGCAGCGGGCGTGCAGCTGACCCACGTGCCCTACAAGGGCTCGAACCCGGCGCTGATGGATGCCATTGCTGGCAACGTGGATCTGCTGGTCTCCTCCATCCCTTCTGCCATCGCACAGATCAAGGCCGGCAAGCTGCGCCCGCTGGCCGTGACCTCGGCCAAACGGTCCACTTCGCTGCCCGATGTGCCCACCATGCAGGAACAGGGCATGAAGGGTTTTGATGTCAGCACCTGGTACGGCCTGTTCATGCCGGCTGGCACACCGGCCGACATCACGGCCAAGATGAATGCCGAAGTCAACAAGCTGCTGGCCAAGCCCGAAACCCAGGAAGCCATCCTGGCCCAAGGCGCCGAGCCGAAGGCCATGAGCATTGCCGAGTTTGACAAGATGTACCGCGCAGACTTCGCCAACTCCAAGGCGGTGGTGGAAGCTTCGGGCGCCACCATCCAATAACCCACGCTGCAATTGCCGCGTTCCCTGGCCCAGCCCGGAGCGCAGCCCACCAAGCCCGACCTGCCGGTTGGGCTTTTTTGTGGGGGTATTACAGCCAACTGTGCCACACCAAGAACCTGCGTCTGGCGCCATCGGTGTGGTGGTGGGGGCAGCCGCGGTTCCCCAACCGCCCTTCGGCCGTCGATGAAACCTGGATTCACCCAGATGCTTCAGTACAGTGAATTTGTAATTTTTGGTGACGCGCACGCGACTTGTGGTACCCCACCTCCTCGTGCCCGTTGCACACCGTACAGCCCCCGCTCCTGCACGTGAGCGCTATCAACTTCCATAGCTGCTCGCGCTTTCTCCATCAGCGCCAGCACCACTTTTGATGCCTATCCTTTGGACAGACTGCCGTCAGCGCACACCTACCCAGGCAAAGGCCCCGTCCGACGCGTGCGCACATGGCGATGGCAGCCACCGCGGATGGCGGGTGTTACACGGGTTTAGCATGGTTCGTTACAAAAAACTTACAAGCTAGACTCAGACAGCTTTTTGGATAGCCCCACTTGATCTCAATCCTCAAACCAATAGCAGTAGCCCTCGACCAGCTTGAGGTCGCCATCTGCATTTTTGATGCAGAGGACAAGGCACTCGTTTGGAACGACACCTTCCTGCAGTTCTTTCCAGAGCATGCAGGCCATGTCCATGTGGGGGAGGACTACCGCGATAACCTGCGGCGTTTCTATCTGCAAAGGCTCTCGGCCGAGGAGTTGCCACAGATCGATCGCTACATCGAGGAAGGTGTGCTGCGGCACCGCAACCAGTTGCGGGCTTTTGAGTTTGACCACCACGACTACCGCGTGCGCGTGGCGTCCCTGCCACTGGGTGCCTATGGTCGCGTCAGGCTGTGGCGCAAAACGGCACCACTGCTGACCGGCATGCAGGACCGCATCAATCCTGACACCAAGCCACTGCCCACACAAATCCTGCCAGACACAGCCATGGCACTGGAAAGCCTGGCGGACGGGATCTTGATGGTCGATGAGATCGGTCGTGCCATCTGGGCCAACCACGCATTTCTGGAGCTTTACGGGCTGCCCAGCACCGATGCGCTGAAGCTGCGCGATTTTGCACAGCTCTACACCCAGGCCTGGCAACACGAAGTCCCCACGGCGGAGTATGTCGCCAGCCTGGGTCTCCTCAAGGAACACCAGCGCTTTTCAGGCGCCCCCTACGTGCTGGCACTGCCCAACAACCGCTGGGTGCGCGTGGTGGAACTGCGTGGCACCCAGACCAATGGCAGCAACTTTCTCTCCCATGTCGATGTGACGGAATCCCGGCAACAGCAGGAAGCCTTGAAGCAGCTCACCCAGCACCTGGAGTCGCTGGCGATCAAGGACGCGCTGACCGGCCTGGCCAACCGCCGCCGCTTCGATGAAGTGCTGGAGTCCGAGTGGCAGCGCGCGCACCGCTCCAAAACTCCACTGTCGCTGCTGATGCTGGATGTGGACTGTTGATTTCCATCCAGAAGTGACCCACTAGCCCCCGGTTTTTCCATCTCAATCTGACCCACGCATTAACCCTAGCCTGCTGCTTTTATGTGCAGCAGGAGACCAGGAGTGATTGACGT
>NZ_JAZHFR010000230.1:0-447 GCF_036541385.1 Comamonas sp. GCA5
GCGACTTCGACCTTGGAGGCGAAGGTGGCCTGGGGCAGGTCGGCCAGGGCCGCCAGCATCTGGCCGGTCTGGTTGTTGTCGCCGTCAATGGCCTGCTTGCCCAGGATCACCAGGCCGGGTTGTTCCTTGTCCACCAGGGCCTTGAGCAGCTTGGCAATGGCCAGGGGCTGCAGCTCGGCGTCGGTCTCCACCAGGATGGCGCGGTCGGCGCCAATGGCCATGGCGGTGCGCAGGGTTTCCTGGCACTGGGTCACACCGCAGGACACGGCGATCACTTCGCTGACCACGCCCTTTTCCTTCAGACGCACGGCTTCTTCCACCGCGATTTCGTCAAACGGGTTCATGCTCATCTTGACGTTGGCGATGTCCACGCCTGTGCCGTCGGACTTCACGCGGACTTTGACGTTGTAGTCCACCACGCGCTTGACTGGAACCAATACCTTCATG
>NZ_JAZHFR010000231.1:0-444 GCF_036541385.1 Comamonas sp. GCA5
GGGAACACCGCTTCAATCGCTTCGGGGAAACCTTTGAGCCCGTCGACACAGGCAATGAAGATGTCCTGCACGCCCCGGTTGCGCAGTTCGGTCACCACCTGCAGCCAGAACTTGGCACCCTCGGTCTGGGCCAACCACAGGCCCAGCACCTCCTTCTCGCCCGTCATGGTGATGCCAATGGCCAGGTACACCGCCTTGACCCGCACAGCGCCCTCGCGCACCTTCACGTGGATGCAGTCCAGGTAAACGATGGGGTAAATCGGCTCCAGCGGCCGGGCCTGCCAGGCCTTGACCTCATCGGCCACGGCGTCGGTCACCGAGGAAATCAGACTGGGCGAAACTTCGGTGCCGTACATCTCTTCGAGGTGGGCCTGTATCTCGCGCACCGTCATGCCACGGGCGTACAGCGAGATGATTTTGTCGTCAAAGCCGGCCCAGCGGGTC
>NZ_JAZHFR010000232.1:0-426 GCF_036541385.1 Comamonas sp. GCA5
TGTAGATGTGCAGTCTGTTCCTCGTTTTACGCTTCTTGAGCACTACGGCAGTCAGGTCTATCAAAAAAGAAAGCCATCAGCGCTTGCTTTTATGGGAAGTCTCTGTAATGCAACAACGCCCTGCTATGGAGCAACGGGCGCTTGGTTGTAAGCAGCCAATCATCCGGGACCTGACATTTAGGCAAATAAATGGGTATTATAGATAATAGTGCAGGCAAGAATCAATATAATAAAAAATCTTGATAAATTGCTTGGTAAATATTATCGTGCGCTATTAAAAAAAGAGCTCCGCAGAGCCCTTTTTTTATTATCAATTAGTCGATCGCTGGTTGATAAGTCCCATCAGCAATAGGTTTTTTTATGCGATCGGCCTCACGGAGTACCTGTGCCAGCAACTGCTGAACGTTTTCCAGCGTGGCAATCGGG
>NZ_JAZHFR010000233.1:0-424 GCF_036541385.1 Comamonas sp. GCA5
CGCGGCAGCGCCTTCATCGGCCAGGACGTGGAGGTGCAGGCCGGCCTGCACTGCGGCAAGGGCCTGCGCGCCGGGGGCGCGGTGGCGGTGCAGGGGCTGCTGGAGGTGGGCGACGGCCTGGCGGCCCAGGGCGACATCGTCTGCGGCAACCACATCCAGGCCGGCTGGGGCATCAAGGCGCGCGGCGACATCCGTGCGGCCTGCAGCATCCGCGCGGGCGAAACCCTGCAGGCCGAGGGCGAGATCGCCGCTGGCCCGGGCTATGGCGTGTTTGCCGGCATGAACGTGCAGATGGACGCCTGGCCGGACTGCGCCTGGGTGCGCGCCCTGCGCAAGCCGCAGGCCCTGATCAGCGGCTGGTGGGAAGAGCGGGCGCCGGCCTGGGCCTGAGCCGCATCGCCCCCGCGCCCGGGCCGCCACGGGC
>NZ_JAZHFR010000234.1:0-420 GCF_036541385.1 Comamonas sp. GCA5
GCTGGCAGCTTCGCAGATGGCAGCCGCATCATTGGCATCATTCTTGCCGCCTTTGCCTTGCATGCGATATGGAGCAACCAAGGCCGCAGCGATCATTCGTGCGTCTAGCCCCATGCCTTGCAATTGTCTGCACCAGTGGTGAGCTCCACCGCAAGCTTCCATGGCGACCAAGCATCCAGCAGGCAATTGAGCGCACCATGCCAAGAACTTACTGCGCTGAATGGCTCGGTTGGTGACCACTTTGCCTTGTGCATCTACTGCGTGCACTTGCAGCACATTCTTGGCGATATCCACACCGACACGGATGATGGTTTGCATGGCACAACTCCTGGTGAATGACGAATGAACTTCACTTACTTTGTACCTGACACTGCCCTGCAAACAGAGTCAAGAAAGTGGGAAGTCTTTCGTATTCAAATC
>NZ_JAZHFR010000235.1:0-415 GCF_036541385.1 Comamonas sp. GCA5
GACCCACTAGCCCCCGGTTTTTCCATCTCAATCTGACCCACGCATTAACCCTAGCTGTCGGGTCCCGGATGATTACGCACGTTCTTGACGAATAAATCAGGAGCTTTCATCTTCCATTTTTTGAGTGCTTGGACTGGGGCTTCATGCCCCAGTGCCTTTTGTGGCAAGTGGTGGTTGTACAGCCAGACAAACCTGTGCAGTGTCTTCTCCAAATCCTCTGCACTGTTGAAGTGATGCGAGCGCAGCACCTGGCTCAGGCGGCCATTGAAGCGCTCAACCATGCCGTTGGTTTGTGGCGTCTTTGGCTTGGTCAGCCGATGCTCTATCCCCAATGCTTGGCATAACTGGTCGAATTCGTGCTCGCCTGAGGGCTGACGTGTGCGGCTTCCAAACAATCGGTCTGTGAACTCTTTGC
>NZ_JAZHFR010000236.1:0-409 GCF_036541385.1 Comamonas sp. GCA5
CGCCAAACGAACTACGATATTACAAAAAATATATGATATCAAGGAAGCCTTCCTTTTTCTATCCTATTTATTCAGACTAAAAAATCATAACTTTGAGGAATAGACTGATAAAAGAATAATTCTATGAATAGTGTCATCAAGAAAGGCGATAAAGTAAGATTTCTTAATACAACCGGAGGAGGCAAGGTCTCTCGTGTCGAAGGTTCCGTTGTTTGGGTAGAGGATGAAGACGGGTTTGAGATACCTACCCCTGTAAGAGAGTGTGTAGTGGTACAAGATAACGATACTTTTATGCCGGCGCTACAACCCCCCGGTATTGAAGTCTCATCATCCTCAGGAGGAAGTTCAGCCATCACCCTCGTCCGAGCGCAAATCTAATCCCCGGGAGCCTAAAACGCTTGACCCTATA
>NZ_JAZHFR010000237.1:0-401 GCF_036541385.1 Comamonas sp. GCA5
CGTCAATCACTCCTGGTCTCCTGCTGCACATAAAAGCAGCAGGCTAGGGTTAATGCGTGGGTCAGATTGAGATGGAAAAACCGGGGGCTAGTGGGTCACTTCTGGATGGAAATCAACAGTCTTGAAGAACTACATCGACCGCCACCGTGACGACTACGGGGTCGAGCCCATCTGCCGGGTGCTGCAGATGGCCCCGTCGTGTTACTGGCGCCACGCAGCCCGGCGGCGTAACCCGCAACTGCGCAGTCAACGCGCCCAGCGTGACGAGTGCTTGAAGGCCGACATCCAGCGCGTGTGGCATGCCAACTGGCAGGTCTACGGGGCCGATAAGGTCTGGCTGCAGATGAACCGCGAGGGCATCCCGGTGGCACGTTGTACTGTGGAGCGACTGATGCGTGCCA
>NZ_JAZHFR010000238.1:0-397 GCF_036541385.1 Comamonas sp. GCA5
CGGGGCCGGTCATCGGGGCGCACTTCGGGCCGCGAGGGCCAGGGCGCCGGGCGCACCGGCGGTGGCGGCGGCCGAAAATGGGGCCGCGGTGGTGGGGGCGGCACATAGTGGTAGCCGGGGGGTGCCCAGCGCCCAGGGCGCCAGTCATAGCGGTTGCCGGTCCAGAACCAGTCCCCACCAATCCAGATGTAGTTGGGCGCGGGTGCCACAGTGCGGTACTCGACGCGCGGGGGTGGTGGATAGCCATAGGTGGTGTAGACCGTGGTGCTGGAGTAACTGTCGGGTCCCGGATGATTACGCACGTTCTTGACGAATAAATCAGGAGCTTTCATCTTCCATTTTTTGAGTGCTTGGACTGGGGCTTCATGCCCCAGTGCCTTTTGTGGCAAGTGGTGGT
>NZ_JAZHFR010000239.1:0-396 GCF_036541385.1 Comamonas sp. GCA5
CCCAAGGCGGTGGTGCAGCTGTGCATCGTTCACATGGTGCGCCACAGCCTGAACTACGTGTCCTGGAAGCGAAGAAAGGAGGTGGCCGCCGACCTGCGCCGTATCTACACGGCCGCCACCGCCGAGGAGGCCGAGCTGATGCTCGGTGAATTCGAGCAGCGCTGGGATGCCGAGTACCTGCCCATCGGCCAGTCCTGGCGCAGGAACTGGAGCCGCTTGACCCCGTTCTTTGACTACCCGCCGGAAATCCGCAAGGTCATCTACACCACCAATGCCATCGAGTCGGTGAACATGGGCCTGAGGAAGCTGACCAAGAACCGGGGCTCGTTCCCCAGCGACGAGGCGCTGACCAAGCTGTTCTACCTGGCCCTGCGCAACATCAGCCAGAAGTGGACC